>DATFFJ010000028.1:0-3069 GCA_035250065.1 Aeromicrobium sp.
AGCCGCGGCGATGATTGGATGTTGGGCATGGCCGACGAGGAGATCCACTACGCCTCGCGTGGATCGACCCATTTCGACGTGCTGCTCGCGCTGTTTGCGGTGGTCCTGGTGGTCTCCAACATCGCGGCGACCAAGGGGATCGAGTTCGGCGGCGGCGACCTCGCGCTGGGGCCGGTGCAGATCCTGCCGATCGTCACCGACGGTGGCGCGTTCCTGTTCCCGCTGGCGTACATCCTCGGCGACGTCATCAGCGAGGTGTACGGATTCAAGGCCGCGCGGCGGGCGATCTTCACCGGTTTCGCGATGGCACTGCTGGCCGCCGTCACCTTCTTCGTCGTCCAGCAGGCGCCGGCCGCCTCCTTCTACGAGAACCAGGGTGCGTTCGAGAGCGTGCTCGGCTTCGTCCCGCAAATCGTCGCCGCCTCGCTGGCTGGCTACCTGGCCGGGCAGTTCCTCAACTCGTACGTGCTGGTCCGGATGAAGGCCAGGACCGCGGAGCCGCATCTGTTTGCCCGCCTGGCGACGTCCACCGGCGTCGGCGAATTGGTAGACACGTTCGTCTTCTGTGCGATCGCCTCGACCGCCATCGGCATCGATTCGATGGGGACGTTCTGGAATTACTTCCTGGTCGGCTTCATCTACAAGACGGCAGTGGAGTTCCTCGTCATGCCGATCACCATGACGGTGATCGCATGGCTCAAGCGACGCGAGCCCAGCTACTGGGGCGCTGGTGTCAGGTAACGCCGGAGAAAGTCCTGCTTGAACTCGGCGAAGGTGTCGTCGACGATCGCTTCGCGCATCTGGTCGACGAGCCGGAGGTAGAACCGCAGGTTGTGCAGGCTGAGCAGCGTTGCCCCGAGATACTCGTTGGTCCGCATCAGGTGGTGCAGGTACGCGACGGTGTGCGCCGCGCAGGTTGGGCAGTCGCACTCGTCATCGATCGGCGCGAACTCCCGACGAGCCGCAGCCACGGTGAGGTTGCGCCGACCGGTCGGGGTGTAGACGCGGCCGGTCCGCGCGACCCGCGTGGGTTGCACGCAGTCGAAGGTGTCGCACCCTTGCTCGACGCCGGCGATGAGATCCTCGGGCTCACCGATGCCCAGCAAGTGGCGCGGCTTGTCCTCGGGCAGTTCGTCAACGACCCAGCCGACGATTTCGGTCAGGCGCACCTTCTCGATGGCGCCGCCGATGCCGAAACCGTCGAAGGCCTCACCGTCGACCTCTAGCTTGGCGAGACCGGAGGCGGCGCGACGCCGCAGGTCCTCGTGCTGGGCACCTTGCACGACGCCCAGAAGGAGCTGGCGCGGCGCTGTCGTGGCTCGGCTGAGCCGTACGTGTTCGGCGAGTGAGCGTTCGGCCCAGCGGTGCGTGCGCTCGACCGACTCCTGCTGGTACTCGAAGGAGTTCATCAGCGTCGTCAGCTCGTCGAAGGCGAAAATGACGTCGGCGCCGAGCCGACGCTGGATCCCGATGGAGACCTCGGGCGTGAACCGGTGGGTCGAGCCGTCGAGATGGCTCCTGAACGTGACACCGTCCTCGTCCACCGTGGCCAGCCGCTCCTTGCCCGGAGCGATGACGTCATCGACGGTCGCCGCATCTGGGTCCATCGAGAGCGTCTTCTTGAATCCGGCGCCGAGGCTCAGGACCTGGAAACCGCCGGAGTCGGTGAAGGTCGGGCCCGGCCAGGCCATGAATGCGCCGAGGCCGCCGGCCTCCTCGACGAGTTCGTCGCCAGGCTGGAGGTAGAGGTGATAGGCGTTGCCCAGCACGGCTTGCGCGCCAATGCCTCTGACCTGGTCCGGCGTGAGCGCCTTGACTGTCGCGCGGGTTGCCACCGGGATGAACGCCGGTGTCTGGATGTCACCGTGCGGCGTGCTCAGGACGGCGGCACGTGCGCGACCGTCGCGAGCCCGGATGCTGAACACCCGCCGATTCAATCACCCGGTCAGCGAAGCAGACCGCCGTCCTGCGATGCGGTGGGTGTCGGGGTCGGGCAGTCCGGGTCCGTCGCCTCCGGACTCGGCTCGCCCGGCAGAGGTGTCGCCGTCGGGCAATCGGTGGGCGTCGGCGTGGGGGTCGGAGACTCCGAAGGGTCGGCCGATGGTGTCGGTGACTCTGAGGGTTCGTCGCTCGGTTCCTCGGTCGGTTCTTCGGACGGTGCCTCGGTCGGCGTCGGTTCAGGTGCAGGCGGCGTTTGTGGACCGCCACGGACGGTGTTGCCGATCGTCGTCCCTGGCTCGTTTGATCCCCACGTGCGCCCGACGGCGCCCTCGTAGATCGAGATCGCACCGAGCGTGATGGCCATGGTGATCAGCGAGGCGATGGCCACGGATTTCCAATGGATCCGGCTCCACCTGCTCGACGTCTCAGTGTCGGGCATTGCCGACATCGGATCGGGCTGATCGTCCTCGACAGCGACGTCGCGATCGGCTGGCGTCTCGATCACGGTTCCGCGGTCGGTGCGCACGAGGACGGTCGGAAGGACCTCGTGGGTCTTCGCGATGGTCGTGGTGAAGAACGCGGTGCTGAACGTGGCGATGATGCTGCCGATGGCGACGCCGGTCAGCGTGTTGCCCAAGCCCAGGTAACCGGCGAGCCACGCTGCGAGGACCGCTGCCAAGGACGTGCCCAGGAGCTTGGGCCACGAGAGTTCACCGGGAAGCTTGGGTGCAGCCATGCGTCCGAGCCTAGCGAGCCGCGCGTCGCTCCGAGATTTGTCGGCGGTCCCTGCAAGGGTTGGCTCCATGGAGTTGGTTGTCGTTCTTCTCATCGGCGTTGCGGTGGGTTCCGTGGCCGGTTTCGTCGTCGGACGCGGTCGCGCCAGAGGCGAGACTCTCGATGTCCTGCGAGCACGTCACCAGGCCGAGCTGCACGAGGTGCGGCACGCCGAGGCCCAAGCAAAGGGGCTGCTCCAGGCCGATCTCGCGCAGGCACAGGCCATGGCCGGTGAGCTGCGTGAGCAGGTCGCGCAGTTGAGGGGGTCGCAGGCCGACGAGAACAAGGTGCTGCAGCAGATGGCACCGATCGCCAAGAACCTGGCCGACATGCAGCGCAAGGTTGACGACATGG
>DATFFJ010000029.1:0-2475 GCA_035250065.1 Aeromicrobium sp.
CCTCCCAGACCTCGGCCGTGACGTCACCCTCCTCGATGAGCTCACGTTGCGCGGTGGCGAGGGCGGGCTCCCCCTCGACGTCCAGCGTCCCGGCCGGCAATTCCAGCAGCCGAGCCCCGACGGGGTGCCGGTACTGCTCAATGAGCAGCACACGAGCGTCCTCGTCAAGCGCCAGGACGGCGACGGCCCCCCGCGGTTGCACCACAACCCGCTCATGCTCCTCGCCGGTGGGATCGACGATGACGTCCGTGCGCACACTCAGAAAGGAAGATGAATACCGCTCTGTGGTACGCGACACGACCCAGGCTTGCGCCGAGTCGGCATGGTCGGCCGGGGCAATCCGGCCGGGCAGCCGAGGATGGGGGTCGCTCACGCTCCCCATCAATCAGGCACCGGGAGCCGCGTCTCGCGCTGGCGAGCCAGCGCCGCGCCGATCAGCCCGGTGAACAGTGGGTGCGGCCTCGTCGGGCGTGAGCGGAGTTCCGGGTGGGCCTGCGTCGCCACGTAGTACGGGTGGACCTCACGCGGCAGCTCGACGAACTCGACCAGCGACGAGTCCGGCGACGTGCCGCTGAAGACGAGTCCGGCAGCTTCCAGTTGCTCGCGGTAGGCGTTGTTGACCTCGTAGCGGTGCCGGTGGCGCTCCTCGACCTTGTCGACGCCATAGGCACCGGCCACGATGCTGCCCGGCTTCAGTGCGGCCGGGTACAGGCCGAGTCGCATGGTTCCACCGAGATCACCGGCGCCGTCGACGAACGCCTCCTGCTCAGCCATCGTCGCGATGACTGGTGCCGGTGTCTGCGGGTCGAACTCCGAGGAGCTGGCACCCTCGATCCCGGCGACATCGCGGGCGTACTCGATGACCATGCACTGCAGGCCAAGGCACAGCCCAAGGGTCGGGATCTTGCGGGTGCGTGCGTACCGCAAGGCACCGAGCTTGCCCTCGATGCCGCGGATCCCGAAGCCGCCAGGCACGCAGATGCCGTCGACGTCACCGAGGACATGCGCCGCTCCGGACTCGGTTTGGCACTCATCGGACGGCACCCAGCGCAGGTTCACCTTGGTGTCGTGCGCGAAGCCGCCCGAACGCAGGGCTTCGGCCACGGACAGGTACGCATCCGGCAGGTCGATGTACTTGCCGACCAGGGCAATGGTGACTTCGTCAGCCGGGTCGTGCACCCGGCGCAGCAGCGCGTCCCACTGCGTCCAGTCGACGTCGCGGAACGGTAGGTCGAGCCGCCGCACGACGAAGGCGTCGAGGCCTTCGGAGTGCAGCACCTTGGGGATGTCGTAGATGGACGGCGCGTCGGCCGCGGTGACGACGGCCTCGGGCTCGACGTCGCACATCAGCGAGATCTTGTTCTTGATGCCGTCAGGCAGCGGACGGTCGGTCCGGCACACGATGGCGTCCGGCTGGATACCGATGGACCGCAGGGCGGCGACCGAGTGTTGCGTCGGCTTGGTCTTCAGCTCCCCCGACGGGCCGATGAAGGGCACCAGCGAGACGTGCAGGAAGAAAACGTGACTGCGCCCGATCTCGTGGCGCACCTGGCGTGCCGACTCGAGGAACGGCTGGCTTTCGATGTCGCCGACCGTGCCACCGATCTCGTGGATCACGACGTCGATGTCGGGCCCGCCCATCCCCAGCATGCGGTCCTTGATCTCATTCGTGATGTGCGGGATTACCTGGACCGTGTCACCGAGGTAGTCGCCACGGCGTTCGCGGGCAATGACATCGGAGTAGACCTGACCGGTGGTGACATTGGCGCGGCCGCCGAGGTCCTCGTCGAGGAAGCGCTCGTAGTGGCCGATGTCGAGGTCGGTCTCCGCACCGTCGTTGGTGACGAACACCTCGCCGTGCTGGAAGGGATTCATCGTCCCGGGATCGACATTGAGGTACGGATCGAGCTTCTGCATCGTGACGCGCAGACCGCGCGACTTGAGCAGCCGACCGAGACTGGATGCGGTGAGGCCCTTGCCGAGCGACGAGGCGACGCCTCCCGTGACAAAGACGTGTTTCGTCGTGCTCAGACTCTGGCTCGCTCGGCGAACCTCCACGGGGGCATCCTCCATGGAACTCCAGCCTATCAAGTGTCCGCGCTGGTCAGGGCGCGACACACTACTCGTCGTCCGGAAATGGCCCGTCCGCGCTGCGCGGCGTGCCCCATGCCCCCGGCTCGCCGGCGTGGTCCTGCTGCAGTGCGAGGGCGACGACGATGGGTCCGGCCACCGAGTCCGTAACGTCCACCGACGAGATGATCTTGGCTGCCGGCCCCTCACGCAGGGCTGCAACCGGCCCCTTTGACAGACTCGCAGCGGCGGGCCCAGCCAGGACGGTGCCTTCGGCGTGCGAGCCGATGGCCCGGGCGAGCTCGGCAATCACCTTGGACTGCGACGCGTTGCGCTGGCCCCCGACGACCATGACGACGGCGTCGCCAAGCTCCTCAGGCTCGGTTCCGGTCAGCAGGTCGCCTT
>DATFFJ010000030.1:0-3567 GCA_035250065.1 Aeromicrobium sp.
GGGTGTTCAGCCGAATGGGCGTGGAGTCCGACGGCTGGATCTGGGTGCTTTCCATCACCGGCCTGACTGTGACGATCCGGGCCCTGTTGATTCCGCTGTTCGTGAAGCAGATCAACTCCAGCCGCAACATGCAGTTGTTGCAGCCGCAGATCAAGGAACTGCAGAAGAAGTACGGCCACGACCGTCAGAAGCTGGCCGAGGAGCAGATGAAGCTGTGGAAGGAGACCGGCACCAACCCCTTCGCTTCGTGTCTCCCGCTGCTGCTGCAGATGCCGATCTTCTTCGCGTTGTTCTACGTCATCAACAACGCGGCGAAGGGTAAGGCGCTCGGTCTGCTGGATGCCGCTGATGCCGCGTCACTGAAGGATGCGGTGTTCTTGGGGGGTCGGATTGCCGACACCTTCATGAACAGCGCGCACGTGGAGACGAAGCTCATTGCAATGGTCATGGTCGTCGCGATGTGTGCGACGCAGTTCATCACGCAGCGCCAGCTGATGAGCAAGAACATGCCGCCGGATGCTCTGACCGGGCCTTATGCGCAACAGCAGAAGATCCTGCTCTATGTCCTGCCGATCGTCTTTGCGGTGAGCGGCGTGGCGTTCCCGATCGGCGTCCTGATCTATTGGACGGTCTCGAACCTGTGGACGATGGGTCAGCAGTTCTACGTCATTCGGCGTAATCCGGCCCCGGGGACACCGGCGTTCCACGCCAAGCAGGTGCGCGATGCGAAGCATGGCCGCGCGGTGCAGGAAGACCCGTTGGAAGAGCTTGAGCACCCGCATCCCAAGCCACCTGCGCGGCAGCAGCCGCGCAATCAGTCGCGCAACCAGCGGAAGAAGAAGGGCGGCAAGTCGTGAGCGAGAAGTTGGAGCACGAGGGAGATATCGCAGCCGACTTCCTGGAGGAGTTGCTGGATATCGCCGATGTGGACGGCGACATTGACATCGACGTCGACGGCGACCGCGCAACGGTCTCGATCGTGGGCGGGGACCTGGAGCATCTGGTGGGCCCGGCCGGAGATGTGCTGGATGCCCTGCAGGAACTGACCCGGCTGGCCGTCTATCGCGCGACCGGCGAACGCAGCCGTCTCATGCTGGACGTCGCCGGCTTCCGGGCTGCGCGTCGCGCCGAGTTGGAGAGCATCGGTCTCGAGGCCGTGGAGAAGGTGAAGGCCACCGGGGACTCTGTAGTGCTTGAGCCGATGACACCGTTCGAGCGCAAGGTCATCCATGACGTGGTAGCTGCGGCAGGCCTCGTCAGTGAATCCGAAGGCGTCGACGCCGGTCGCCACATCGTGGTCCGACCGACCGCGGAGAACTGATCTGTTCAGGCCGTGGTCGTTTCACGTGAAACACCCGGCGCCACGCAGTACTTCGGCGACGACCTGACCCAGATAAATCGGTATATCGACTTATTGACCACTTGGGGCATCGAGCGTGGATTGATCGGCCCGCGCGAAGCACCTCGGATCTGGGAACGGCACATCCTGAACTGCGCCATGGTGGTGCCCCGGATTCCGCGCGGTGCCACTGTCGCTGATGTGGGATCGGGCGCCGGCCTTCCTGGCGTGGTGTGGGCCATTGCCCGACCCGACTTGAACGTGACCCTGATCGAACCCCTGCTGCGTCGGTCTACCTTCCTGATCGAGGTGATCGATGAGCTTGGGTTACCCAATGTGGTCGTCCTGCGCGAACGAGCAGAAGACGTGTCTGACGTCTTTGACGTGGTGACGGCGCGGGCCGTCGCCGACCTGGGAAGACTATCCGGCTGGTGCCTTCCGCTGGTTCGGCCCGGGGGAGTGCTTCTCGCGCTCAAGGGTGAGTCCGCGGCCGCCGAAGTCGCGATGTGGAATGAGGCGATGCGGCGAAGCGGCGCTACAGATATCGTGGTCACGTCGTATGGGGACGTGGAAATGCCGACAACGGTCGTGGAGGTAAGTCGATGAGGCTGCGTGTTCCACGTGAAACATGGAACAGCCGATGAGCGGCGAATCTCGACCGCTGACCGCAGGCGACATCGACACCCAGTCCGCATTGGCGGAGCTGGACGACGAAACTCCGCTGGCGTCCGAAGCTCGCCACCACGTCGCGCTGGCCGAACGGGCGTTCGCGACGACGACATTGCCGCGTCCGGACGAGACGCGTGTGTTCGTGGTGGCCAACCAGAAGGGCGGCGTCGGCAAGACCACGACGGCCGTCAACATCGCCGCCGCACTGGCCCTGAAGGGCCTGCGCGTCCTGGTCGTCGATCTCGATCCGCAGGGCAATGCGTCGACTGCCTTGGCCGTTCCCCACGCGGAAGGGACGCCCGGCGTCTACGAGGCACTCGTCGACGGCACCGATCTCGATGAGCTCGTGCGGCCCTGTCCGGACATTCCTGGCCTGACCGTCCTGCCGGCGTCCATTGATCTCGCGGGCGCGGAGATCGAGCTGGTGTCGCTGGTCGCCCGCGAGACGCGTCTCGACAAGGCACTGCAGGTGTACCTCCAGGACTGCGAGGCCGCGGGTGACCGGATTGACTACGTCCTGATCGACTGCCCGCCGTCGCTGGGCCTCCTGACGGTGAACGCGATGGTCGCCGGTCGTGAGGTGCTCATCCCCATCCAGAGCGAGTACTACGCCCTCGAAGGACTGGGCCAGCTGGTCCGGAACATCTCGCTGATCCAGAAGCACCTCAATCCGACTCTGGAAATCACCACGATCTTGCTGACGATGTACGACGCCCGGACTCGCTTGTCGGCGGGCGTTGCCGATGAGGTGCGGGCCTACTTCGGCGACAAGGTGCTCAACACGGTCATCCCGCGTTCCGTGCGCGTATCTGAAGCACCGAGCTACCAGCAGACGGTGCTGACTTACGATCAGTCGTCGTCTGGCGCGCTCTCGTACCTCGAGGCCGCGCGCGAGATCACCGGGAAGGGATGAGATGGCAGTCGCTCGACGCGGACTGGGCCGCGGACTTGAGGCCTTGATTCCGTCCACGCCTGCTGAGGCGGAGGCTGCCGGCCTCGAACCGGTGAGCGGCGCCAGCTTCTCTGAGCTTCCGGTTGACTCCATCAAGCCCAACCCGCGCCAGCCGCGCACTGTCTTTGACGAAGACGAGCTCGCTGAACTCGTCCACTCGATTCGTGAAGTCGGCCTGCTCCAGCCGATCATCGTGCGGCCCCGAAACGCGAACTCCTACGAGCTCATCATGGGGGAGCGCCGCCTGCGCGCAACGAAAGCGGCTGGGCTGGACACCATCCCAGCCATCGTGCGAGACACGGCGGATCAGGACATGTTGCGTGATGCGTTGCTGGAGAACCTGCACCGCTCGCAACTGAACCCGCTGGAGGAAGCCTCCGCCTATCAGCAGCTCTTGGATGACTTCGGCTGCACCCATGAGGAACTCGCCGACCGAATCGGTCGCTCCCGTCCGCAGATCAGCAACACGCTCCGGCTCCTCCGGCTCTCCCCGGCCGTTCAACGCCGAGTCGCCGCGGGCGTCCTGTCGGCAGGCCATGCTCGGGCACTCGTGTCGGTGTCGAGCCCGGAGATCCAGGACCGCCTGGCCCAGAGAGTCGTCGCGGAA
>DATFFJ010000031.1:0-3909 GCA_035250065.1 Aeromicrobium sp.
CTGTTCAAGGACCGGCACGACTTCGACGGCCGCGAACGAGGTCTGGCGCCGGCCTTGGTTGTCGAAGGGAGAGATCCGGACCAGACGATGCGTGCCCGACTCCACCGACAGCGTGCCGTACGCGAACGGGGCCTTGACCGCGAACGTGGTCGACTTGATGCCCGCCTCTTCGGCATAGGAGGTGTCGTAGACCTCGACGCCATAGTTGTGGCGCTCCGCCCAGCGGATGTACATGCGCTGCAGCATCTCGGCGAAGTCGGCGGCGTCGACACCGCCGGCACCGGAGCGAATGGAGACGAGCGCGTCACGTTCGTCGTACTCGCCCGACAGAAGCGTCCGGACCTCGAGTGACTCGATGGCGCTCTTCAGCCGGATGAGCTCGGCTTCTGCCTCGGCCATCGAGTCCGCGTCGCTCTCCTCCTGTCCGAGCTCGACCAGCACCTCGAGATCCTCGATGCGCTGGCGCAGATCGGTGATCCGTTCGAGATCAGCTTGAAGGGTGGAGAGCCGGCCCGTGACCCGCTGCGCGTTGGCCTGGTCGTCCCAGAGATCCGGCGCGCCGACTTGTTCCTGCAGGTCGGCGATCTCGGCCCGCAGCCCGTCGAGGTCGAGCACCTTCTCGATGGACGTCAGCGTCGCATCGAGGGCTCGGATCTCCTCGGGGAAGTCGGTCGTGGCCACCGGTTGAGGCTATCTGGCGCGCTGGAGGCGGCCTGCGTCGGTAGTCGACGAGAAAGTTCGAGAAAGTTCGACGCGGCTCTTGGTTCTGTCAGGACCATCTAGTAATATCGAACTATCGTTCGTTAGTCATTGGGAATCGGAGGGTATGGCCGCAGAGCTCGTGATCGAGACCACGCTGGCCGACCGGCTGGCGCGGATCGACGCTGAGCTCGACGCGATCCGTCTCGACGACTACGCGCGCCAGTCTGAGTCAGAAGCCCGCCACAATGCCACGGCATTGCGTCGGATCGAGTCCAGGGTCGCCACCCATGTCGGCGCAGCCGTTCGCGCTGTTGCGTCCTGCACGCCCGGCAAGGTCACCTCCCAGGTGCTGGCCCGCGACTTCGGGAATGACGCACGCGGCGCGCATCGTGAACTGCGGCAGGCCGATCTGGTCGCCGAAGCATCACGCGCCGAGCAGGCGGCCGCCGACGGTGCGATCTCGAACCGGCACGCAGTCGTGATCGGCCAAGCCCTGAAGGACTTGCCGGCCGACACGACGCACGAGCAACGCACATTTGCCGAACGCGCCCTGGTCCGGGACGCCGCCCGGTACTCCCCTGCCGATCTGGCCACCCGGGGACGCAGGATCGCCGACCAGTTCAAGACAGAACCCGAGGTTGATTCCGACGAAGACCGCCTCCTGCGTCGGCGCGAAGCCCTTGCCCGGTCCAAGACGTCGCTGTCGCTGTGGGACAACCACGACGGCACCTGGTCCGGCCGTTTCACGATTCCCGAACTGCAGGGCCGGATTCTCAAGACCGTGGTGGACGCCTATACAGCACCGCGGCGTTCCCACCTCGACGAATCCGCGGACCCGTTCGAGCCCTTGGACAAGAAGCAGGGCAAGGCGTTCTGCCAGATCCTCGAACACATCCCCGTCGACAAACTCCCCAGTGCCGGCGGCACACCTATCCGCATCATGGTCACCATCCCCGAAGCCAAACTGCGCTCCAAAGTCGCGGCCGCCTCGCTGGCCACCGGCGAGCGGCTCTCGGCCGGCCAATTGCGCAGGCTGGCCGCCAACCACGACATCATCCCCGCCGTCCTCGGCTCCGACTCCGTACCCATCGACCTCGGACGCAGCCAGCGACTCTTCAGCAAGCACCAACGCGACGCACTCGCAGTCATGGACGGCGGCTGCACCGCTCCCGGATGCGACCGACCACCCTCGTGGTGCGAAGTCCAACACACCAGCCCTTGGCAAGCCGGCGGAAGCACCAACCTCGACCACGCCACCTTGCACTGCAACGCCTGCCACCATCGGGCCGACGCCGAAGGCTGGAAATACAAGCGCATCAACGGCCGCATGCACATCAACCGCGGCCGCGGGCGCGGCTGGGAACTCAACCACCGATATAGGCCCTAGGCCTGTCGGCCCTATCCGTTCACCACACGTTCCACAAGATCGGCCCATCCGGCATGGATGCGGTCCAGGTCGAGCCCTTCGTGTTCAACCTGCTGCTGGATCACCGCGGGCGCCAGCGGCGCGATGAGAACGGTCGCGATCACCTGGAGATCGCCCCGGACCTCGAGCTCGCCCAGCAGGTGACGCACGTGCATGGCGATGAACGAATGCGCGGCCGCACCCTGGGTGAGCTCCCAGCCGGCGGCCTCCATCAACTGCGCGTGGGTCAGGTTCAGCTCCATACGCGAACGCCCCATCGCCAACAGCCGGTCGAGCGGTGGCGCTCCGGGTCCGAGCGGCGGCGGACCGCTGAGCACCGCCTCCTGCCAGTCGATCTCGAAGTCGTTGACCAGCGCAGCCATCAGGCCGGCCCGGCTCTCGAACCGCCGAAAGACAGTTCCCTTGCCGACGCCGGCCTCCTCCGCCAACGCATCCATGGTCACCGCTTCGACGCCTTCGGCCTCCACCATCCGGCGGGCGGCACAGAGCAGCGACTCGCGGTTGCGCGCTGCATCGCTCCGCTCGCGCGGAGGTTCGCCGAGAAGGGGGAGCGATACGGGCATGTGTCCCAGCGTGGCACGACGAGTTGAACAGAAAAAGTTTCTGGAAGCTGGAATAGAACCGGACCCCGGTCCGCTTGAACCTGAAGACTTGCTGAAAGACCTGCCACCCGGAGGACCGAGATGACCGCGACCGTGACCGCATTGATTGAACTAGCTGTCGACCACGGCCTCGGTGTTGCCTTCCTCATCGTCGGCGGCCAAGTGCTCCTGGACCGGCTCAACCCGCTGGAGTACGTCGTCTCGCACCTGTTCGGATTCAAGAGGTCCGCGCAGGCAGCGGGAGCTCACCGCCTGGAGCGTGAGCCTCGGGCGTTCGCGACGAACCGACTCACCTCGAGCCTGGCTCGCCACCGGAACGAGCCGGTCGGCTGCATGAAGTAGCAACAAGACCCCTAGCCCTTGCACGTCCAAGACCCACCCAATGGAGGAAATGACATGAGCACCACCGTGACCGTTCTGGTCGGAAGCCTGCGCGCCGACTCCGTCAACCGCAAGCTCGCCGAGACGCTGAGCGACCTCGCCCCCGAGGGCGTCGAGCTGCGCATTGCCGAGAACCTGGACCAGCTTCCGTTCTACAACGAGGACATCGACGGCGATGACGCTCCCGCCGCGGCTGTGGCCCTGCGCCAGCAGGTCGCCGACTCCGACCGCGTGCTCGTCGTGACGCCGGAGTACAACGCGACGATCCCAGCCGTCGTGAACAACGCCATCGACTGGCTGTCTCGCCCGTACGGCGTGGGCGCCATCGTCGGCAAGCCGTTCGGCGTCATCGGAGTCACGCCGACCCCGTACGGCGGCAAGTGGGCACACGAGGACACCCGCCGCTCGGCGAAGATCGCCGGCGCGCATGTCGTCGAGGCCGTTGACTTCTCCCAGTCGTCCATCGACGTGGACGTGCTCAACGATGAGCAGGTGCTGAGCAACCTGCGCAACGCTCTCGCCGCCCTGGTCGAGGCAGAGCCCGCCCTGGTTGCTTAGGGAATCAGCACCACCTTGCCGGTCGCGTGGCCCGACGCCTGATAGGCATGGGCGTCGGCCACGTCGGCCAGCGGGAATGTTCGGTCGACCGTCACCTTCAGTCGGCCCGCACCCGCTAGTTCAGCCAGTTCGAACTTGGCCGCTGCGCGGATTTCGGTGCCGGGGTCGGCACCGGGACCACCGCCGATGGCCTTGATGCCCGACTTCATCGCTCCCTCGAAGTTCGCGATGGTGACAATC
>DATFFJ010000032.1:0-6092 GCA_035250065.1 Aeromicrobium sp.
GGTTGTCGGCGATCGCCGTGAGGCGACCGTCGCCGACAAATTAGGCGGCTAGATCGGGATCAGCGATGCGCCGCAGCGTCGCGAGCGCCTGCCGTTCGAGCTGCCGCACCCGTTCGGCCGAGATGCCATGGCGCTTGCCGATGTCGGCCAGTTTCTGCTGGCGTCCGTCGAGCAGCCCGTAGCGAGCCCGCACGATGTCGGCTTCGCGGTCGTCGAGGTGGTCGATGAGCGTGGTCAGCAGCTCGCGGAGCTCTTCGTCGATCACGGCCTCGTCGGGGCCGGACTGGGTGTCGCGGGCGATCAGGTCGCCCAGCGACGTGTCGCCGTCCTCGTCGACCGGGGAGTCGAGACTGACGTGGTCACGGCCCCAGGCGAGCAGGTCGAGCACACGGTCGACGTCCATGTCGAGTGCCGCGGCGATTTCCTCCGGCTCGGGGTCATAACCCAGTTCACGCTCGAGATTGCGTCGGGCGGAGGTGACCTGGTTCAGTTCCTCGACGACGTGGACCGGCAGGCGCACGATGCGACCCTGCTGCGCGATGCCGCGGGTGATGGCCTGACGGACCCACCACGTGGCATACGTCGAGAACTTGAACCCCTTGGCGTAGTCGAACTTCTCGACGGCGCGGATCAGGCCGGTGTTGCCCTCCTGGACGAGGTCAAGCATCGGCATCTGCGAGCGGGTGTACTTGCGCGCAATCGAGACGACGAGCCGCAAGTTCGCCTGGATGAACTCCTGCTGGGCCCGCTGGCCTTCCTCAGCGATCCAGCGAAGCTCTTCCTCGGTGGCGCGCTTCGGTGCACCACCTTTCGCGCGGCCGATCCGGCCGGTCGCCAGGAGGTGCTCGGCGAACAGGCCAGCCTCGATCGTCTTGCTCAGCTCGACTTCACGGGCAGCATCGAGCAGGGGAGTACGGGCGATCTCGGCCAGGTACATGCCGACGCCGTCTTTGCCCTCGATGTTGTCAGGCCGCTTGGTAGCGGTCTTGGTTGCGGTCATAGCCGCCCTCCCCGGTACTCATTCGTGTCTATCGGGTGCAACGAACAAGAGGGAGCGAAGATTCCAACGTTATGGAGTCGTGATGTTCTTTCTCCCGGTGCTGATGATCCATGCGAGTTCCCACGCTCGTTCGCGCCACGACGCATATCGCCCGCTGACGCCACCGTGGCCGGCGCTCATCTCGGTCTTGAGCAGGAAATGGCCGGTCGCCGTCGCCCGCAGCTTCGCGATCCATTTGGCCGGCTCCACGTACAGGACACGCGTGTCATGGAGGCTCGTGACGGCCAGAATGTCCGGGTAGCGCACGGGAGCGACGTTCTCGTACGGCGTGTACGACTTCATGTAGCGGTACACGTCTGCGTTTTCCAAGGGGTTACCCCATTCGTCCCATTCGATGACTGTCAGCGGAAGCGAAGGGTCCAGGATCGACGTCAAGGCGTCGACGAACGGGACCGCCGCGAGGATGCCCACGAAGTCGTCCGGAGCGAGATTTGCCACCGCGCCCACGAGCAGGCCGCCGGCGCTGCCGCCCTCGGCAACCAGGCGGTCCGGCGACGTCCAGCCCTCGGCGACAAGATGCCGAGCCGAAGCGACGAAGTCGGTGAAGGTGTTCTTCTTGCGGAGCAACTTGCCGTCCTCGTACCACCGACGGCCCATCTCCCCGCCTCCTCGGACATGCGCCACCGCGAAGACGAAGCCGCGATCGAGCAGGCTCAGCCTGGAGATCGACAGCCCTGGATCGATGCTGGATTCGTATGAGCCGTATCCGTAGAGCAGTGCCGGGGCGGTACCGTCTCGGGGCGTTCCCACCTTGCACACCACGGAGATCGGGACACGTTGCCCGTCTTCCGCAGTGGCCCACAACCGGTGTTGCTCGTAGTCGGCCGCGTCGTAGCCACCGAGCACGATCGCCTGTTTGAGCTGCTTGATCTCACCCGTTGCGACCACATAGTCGACGACCGTCGCCGGTGTGATGAACGAACCGTACCCGAGCCGAACGACCGGCTGGTCCCATTCGGCGTTCGCCCCGACGCCGCAGCTGACGAGCTCCTCACCGAAGCCGATCTCCTCAACTGGGGAGAGCCCGTCGGAGCCGATCTGCATGATGCCCACGCGCGGCATCGCGTTGCGCCGGTACTGCACCATGACCTGTCGCGCGAAGACGTCAACGTCCTCCAGCCGAACGTCCGGGTCGTGGGGGAGGATCGTCTGTGTCTGGTCGTACGGTCCAGCGGCCGGCACCGAGACGAGCGTGAAGTTGATGGCGTCCCGGTTGTGCAGGATCAGGAACTCGTCGGCGCCGTTGATGATGGCGTGCTCGACGGTGTACTCGACACCGGTCTCGCGCGGCCAGACGACGCGGAACTCCCCGGTTGGGTCGTCGGCCTCGAGGACGCGAACCTCGCTGGTGATCTTCGACGATGAGCCGATGGCCAAGAAGCGATCCGATCGAGTACGCCCGATGCCGGTGAAGAAGCGATCGTCATTCTCCTCGTACACGAGCACATCCGTCGGGGAGCTCCCGTCGTTGCCACCCGCGTCGGCCTGGCCCAACTCGTGCCGCCAGACGCGGTGCGGGCGCCAGGCGGCGTCGACCGTCGTGTAGAAGAAGTGCGTCCCGTCAGCCGCCCAGGTGATGCCGCCGCTGGTCCCGGCGATCTCATCCGGGAGTACCTCGCCGCTGGTGAGGTCCTTGACGCGGATCGTGTAGCGCTCGTCGCCGACAAGATCGACCGACCAGGCGAGCAGGGTGTCGTCGTCGGTCAGGGAAAAGCCGCCGAGCGAGAAGTAGTCGTGGCCCTCGGCCTCGACGTTGCAGTCGAGCAGGATCTGCTCTCCGGGCACCTCGACGCCGGGTGCCAAGACCGGCGGATCCCAGTCGTCGATATCAGCAAGCGGGCACCGGCAGCGCAGCGAGTACTGCAGGCCCTCGACGGTGCGCGAGTAGTACCACCACTGCCCATGGCGGACGGGCACGGACATGTCGGTTTCCTGAGTCCGGTCCTTGATCTCGGTGAAGATCGTTTCGCGCAGATCGGTGAGATGCTCGGTCTGGTGCTCGGCCCACGTGTTCTCGGCCGCTAGGTACGCCAAGGTCTCCGGGTCGTCGGCGTCGCGAAGCCACTCGTAGTCGTCGACGAACACGTCGCCGTGGTGAACGCGCCTGGTCGGTCGTCGCGGTGCGACGGGCGGCCCATCCTCCAGCGACATCGTGCCGAGGGCGTCACCGGGCGCTTCGCTACTCATGCGGCGACGCTATCTGCACAGGCCGAATCGTCAGGCTGGGGTCATCATCGACGAACGTCATCACCGGGCCCGGGGGAGTGTCGCGCGTCTCGAATCGGACGGTCACCCGGCCCAAGCCGGAACCCCAGACCCATCCATCGCCGTGCTCGCTGTGATGCACGTCCATACCCGGAAGCCAGTGCGTGGGACGTATGACGTCGGGAGGTTGGGTATGCAGCTCGTCCTCGTCGGGCTCTGGCCGCGCCGGCTCCGGGCCTTCGAAGAGGTCGGGTTGGACCCAGTCGCTCAGCCCGCTGACGCCCACGCCCAGCAGCCGTAGGCCGCCCGCGACGTCGATGCCGGCGAGCAATCGCTCCGCGGTGTCGGCGATGGCGGTGGCGCTGTCGGTCGGTGACACGAACGTGGACGAACGGCTGAGAGTTTCGAAGTCGTGCCGTCGCGCCTTCAGCGTGACGGTACGTGCCGACCATCCGTTGCGGTGCAGGCGGGTGGCGACTCGGCGCGACATCGCGTCGACGATGGAAGAGAGCGTGCCGCGGTCGGTGATGTCGTGGTCGAACGTGTCCTCGACGCTCAGCGACTTGGTCTCGCGTTCGGCGATCACGGGCCGGGTGTCGATGGCCCGAGCGAGGTGCCACAGCGACGTCCCGTGCGCGCTTCCGAGTGCTCGGACGAGGTCGTCTTCGGAGATGGTGCGCAGGTCGTCGACGGTCGCCACGCCCAGGCGGCGTAGGCGCTCGGTGGTGGCTGGTCCAACACCCGGGATCACCGTGACCTGCATCGGTCCCAGCAGCGCGGCCTCAGCCCCGGGCTTCACGATGTACACGCCATTCGGCTTGTTGATCTCGCTGGCGATCTTCGCCATCAGCTTCGATGACGCCACGCCGACCGAGGCCGTGAGTCCTCCGGTCAGGTCAGCGATGTCAGCGCGCAGCTCGTCGACCCGCACGTGGATGTCGGTGTCCGTCGGGGGTTCAGGGGATGCGGCCAGGTCGACGTAGGCCTCGTCCAACGACAGCGGCTCGACAAGCGGAGACTCGCGGCGAAGCCGATCCATGACCAGCCGGCTCGCCTCGCGGTAGGCGGCGAATCGACCGGAGAGGAATGCGGCATGCGGGCACAGCGAGCGCGCCTCGACGGTCCGCATCGCAGAGCGCACCCCAAACGCGCGGGCCTCGTAGGACGCGGTGGCGACGACACCGCGTGCACCGATGCCGCCGACGACGACCGGTTTGCCGCGGAGCGACGGCTTGTCTCGCTGCTCGACCGCGGCGAAGAACGCGTCCAAATCGAGGTGCAGGATCGTCGCCACGCCGTCATTGTTGCGGGTCGGCCGCGCGCTCCACAGGAAGCCGTATCGAGCAAACGCGTCCACAGCGGCCCTGTTGCCCATGGCTCCCATACGCGGGTCGGAACGACGGTCGGGGCATGACCCAACGACACCCGCGCTCTCCTCGGCCTCCGCGTCCCGTCTTCAAAGCCGGTGACCTTGGTGATCTCATCAACGCGCTGCCCGTCCTGTTCGGATTCCCGCCGGAGAACTCGCTGGTGACGCTGGGCCTGAACGGTCCGCGCATCGTCTTCGGCATGCGGCTCGATCTCGCGGACGCCGGGGACGACATCAGTCGGACTGCCGACCTCGCCGTGGGCCACCTCGAGCAACAGCGGGTCCAGGGCGGCATCACGCTGGCCATCGGCGAGCCCCTGGACCTTGGTCGCCGACTGGTGCTGGCTGTCGAGGCACGGCTGATTCGTATCCGTCCGGTGGCTGGTGGATGGGCGACCGACGACCGCTATTGGGTCTCGATGGCCGGGGCCAGCCCACGCGGCTATGCGTACCGGCGGTCGCTCCACCATCCGGCAACCGCACAGGCGGTCTGGGAAGGACAGGAGGTCGTCTCGAGTCGCTCGGCGCTGGAGGCGACGATGGCGCCGCTCGAAGGAGACCGCTTGCACCAGATCGAGGAGACCGCAGCCCGGGTCGTCGGCGGTCTCATAAGCCAGCACAAGGAGAACTCGCGTGAGGAGGTGGAGGCGTTCATGGCGGGCGACGTCATTCCAGCCTTGCGTGACCTGCGGGCGAGCAGGCCGGTCAGTGAAGCGCGACTGTTGCGCTTGGCCTGCCTCGTGACGCGGACCAAGATCCGTGACGCGGCGTGGACCCTGATCACGCCGGACAATGCGCACGATTATGTGCGGGTCTGGCTGCACGTGGCTCGCAACGTCCCACATGAATGGGCTCCATCGGCGTACAGCCTGGCCGCATTCGCCTGCTGGATGTGTGGTGACGGCGCGAAGTCGGTGATGGCCGCGGAGCAGGCGCTGCGTCTGGATCCCGATTACACGATGGCGGGGCTCGTTCTTGACTTGGCCACCAGCGGGCTGAATCCACAGATGTGGGACGGAGACATCTCCGACGCGGCAGATGCCGCCTCGTAGGCGCCGAGGGGCCTTTCTCCGGCGCGGGGGAACCAGCCGATCAGCCTCAGGTGGGGCATGGCACACTAAACGTCAGAGGTTGACCACCGGCCTCATCAGTGCGCCCTCCCACCGATAGTCGAGGTTTACGTGCCTGCTCACGCTGCTCGCCGTCCGCAACTCGCTACGGCGGTAACGCGTCGACTGCGCGGTCGCCGGGGTGCCGAGTCGTCGAGCAAACCACCCGTGGAGAAAGCGACCGTGGCGAAGACCCCAGCCAAGAAGAGTGCGCCGGCCAAGAAGTCGGTGCCCGCGAAGAAGGCGGCCCCTGCGAAGAAGGCGGCACCGGCCAAGAAGGCGGCACCTGCCAAGAAGGCGGCACCGGCCAAGAAGGCAGCGCCTGCGAAGAAGGCAGTGCCTGCGAAGA
>DATFFJ010000033.1:0-2053 GCA_035250065.1 Aeromicrobium sp.
GATCGTCTCCAGTCTGTTGATCGCGCGACACAAGGTGGACTTGCCCGACCCGGATGGGCCGATGAGAACCACCACTTCGCCGTGCGCAACGTCGACGTTGATGTCTTGGAGCACGTGAAGGTCGCCGAACCACTTCTGCACGCCCTGCAGCGACACCATGGGTCCCGTTGCCATGCAGGCAACGTAGACCCGCCGTGGGGTCAGCCGCGCCTGCTCAGAGCCCGTGGCGCAGTGCCGTCAGCAGGTCCCGGTTCATCTGGGCGATGACGTCGAGCGGGATCTCCTTGGGGCAAGCCGCAGCGCATTCGCCGATATTGGTGCATCCACCGAAGCCCTCGTGGTCGTGCTGGGCCACCATGTTGACCACCCGGTGGTCGCGTTCGGCTTGGCCCTGCGGAAGCTCACCAAGATGCGTGATCTTGGCGCCGACGAACAGCGACGCCGAACCGTTCGGGCACGCCGCCACGCAGGCACCGCAGCCGATGCAGGTCGCCATGTCGAAGGCGCGGTCCGCCGCGTCCTTGGGGACCTGAACCGAGTGCGCCTCCGGAGCTGCACCGGTGTTGACCGAGATGTATCCGCCCTGCTGGATGATCCGGTCGAAAGCCGAGCGGTCCACGCACAGGTCCTTGAGCACCGGGAAGCCGGTCGCGCGCCATGGCTCAATCGTGATCTTGTCGCCGTCCTTGAACGAGCGCATGTGCAGTTGGCAGGTCGTTGTGACCTCGGGGCCGTGCGGCTCCCCGTTGATCATCAGGCCGCACATGCCGCAGATGCCTTCGCGACAGTCCGAATCGAACGCGATCGGCTCTTCTCCGGCGTCGTTCAGCTGTTCGTTGAGGACGTCCAGCATCTCGAGGAACGACATGTCCTCGGAGACGCTGTCCAGCTCGTACGTGTGCATCTTGCCCTTGGCCGATGCATCGGCCTGGCGCCAGATGCTGAGCGTGACCTTCACTTGTACGACCTCTGCTTCATCTCGATGGCGGTGTAGACCAGGTCTTCCTTGTGCAGGATGGGCGGCTCTCCGTCGCCGGCGAACTCCCAGGCCGCGACATACGCGAACTGATCGTCGTGGCGCAGCGCCTCGCCGTCCTCGGTCTGCGATTCGGCCCGGAAGTGGCCACCGCAGGACTCGCGCCGGTTGAGAGCGTCGATGCACATCAGCTCGCCGAGTTCGATGAAGTCGGCGACGCGGCCCGCCTTCTCCAGCGACTGGTTCAGGCTCTCGGCGGTGCCGAGCACCTTCACGTTGCGGTAGAAGTCGTCCTTGAGTGTGCGGATGAGGTCGATGGCCTTCTTGAGCCCGTCCTCGGTTCGCTCCATGCCGCAGTACTCCCACATGATGTGGCCGAGCTCGCGGTGGTACGAGTCCACGCTGCGAGTGCCGTTCACCGTCATGAAGTGCTCGATCCGCTTCTTGACCGCCTCCTCGGCTGCCACCACCTCCGGGTGGTCCGCCGGGATCTCCGGGAACGGCGCATCCGCGAGGTAGTCACGGATGGTGTGTGGCAGGACGAAGTAGCCATCCGCCAGGCCCTGCATCAGGGCGGAGGCACCAAGGCGGTTGGCGCCGTGATCGGAGAAGTTCGCCTCGCCGGTCACGAACAGCCCCGGAATCGTGCTCATCAGGTCGTAGTCGACCCACACACCGCCCATGACGTAGTGGACGGCTGGGTAGATCCGCATGGGCACCTCGTACGGGTTCTCCCCGGTGATCCGGGCGTACATGTCGAAGAGGTTGCCGTACTTCTCTTCGATGGCCTCCCGGCCCAGCCGCTGGATGGCGTCGGCGAAGTCGAGGTAGACGCCGCGGCGCACGCCGTCGACCTTCGGGCCGACGCCGCGGCCGTCGTCGCACTGGTACTTGGCGGCACGCGAGGCGATGTCGCGTGGGACCAGGTTGCCGAATGAGGGGTAGATCCGCTCGAGGTAGTAGTCGCGGTTCTCCTCGGGAATGTCGCGCGGATCCTTGTCACAGTCGGCGGCGCTCTTCGGCACCCAGATGCGGCCGTCGTTGCGCAGCGACTCCGACATCAGGGTCAGCTTGGAC
>DATFFJ010000034.1:0-6049 GCA_035250065.1 Aeromicrobium sp.
TCCCGGAAGAAGCCGGAGATGCGCACCGTCACGTCGATGCGCGGCCGGCCCAAATCCGACAGCGACACTGGCTGGAGCTCGGTGATGCGGCGCGACGCCTCATCCCACACTGGCTCGACGCCGAGCAGCGCCAAGACCTCCGCGACATCGTCGCCGGAGGTCCGCATGGCCGACGTGCCCCACACCGACAGACCCACCGAACGCGGGTACTCGCCGGTGTCGTCCAGGTGCCGTTTCAGCAACGAGTCGGCCATGGCGACGCCAGTCTCGTAGGCCAGCCGCGACGGCACGGCCCGCGGGTCGACGGTGTAGAAGTTGCGGCCAGTGGGCAGGACGTTCACCAGGCCACGCAGTGGCGAACCCGAGGGGCCGGCCGGGATGAAGCCGCCCTCCAGTGCGTGCAGAACAGCGTCCAGCTCCCCGGAGGTTCCAGCCAACCTGGGGACGATCTGTTCGGCGGCAAAGCGCAAGACACGAGCCACGTCTGGAGCACCCTCACCCACGGACTCGGCGACAAGCTCGACGTCCGCGCGGCTCCAATGGCCGGCTTCCAGCCGCTCCAGCAGGTCACGCGCCTGTTCCTCAATGGCGTCGACCTCGGTGCCCGGCGCCCCGTCCTTCAGCCCCAGCGCGGCGCGGAGGCCGGGAATCGCCCCGGATTCTCCGCCCCAGACCTGCGCGGACCGAAGGATGGCCAGGACGAGATTGACCCGCGCGCCGCCATCCGGCGCCTGACCCAGGACATGCAGGCCGTCGCGGATCTGGGCGTCCTTGATCTCGCAGAGCCAGCCGTCGATGTGCATGACGAAGTCGTCGAAGTCGTCGTCGTCGGGACGCTCGTCGCGGCCGAGGTCGCGGTGCATCTCGGCGGCCTTGAGCAGCGTCCAGATCTGGGCGCGAACTGCCGGCGCCTTGGCCGGGTCCATCGCCGAAACGTTGGCGTACTCGTCGAGGAGCTGCTCCAGCCGCGCGATGTCGCCGTAGGCCTCGGCTCGCGCCATCGGCGGAATCAGGTGATCCACCAGAACGGCGTGAGCACGGCGCTTGGCCTGCGCGCCTTCGCCGGGGTCGTTGACCAGGAACGGATAGATCAAGGGAAGGTTCCCGATGACTGCATCGGTGGCACACGACGGCGACAGGGCAGCGGTCTTGCCGGGCAGCCATTCCATCGACCCGTGCTTGCCCAGATGCACGACGGCGTCGGCCTTGAATCCATGCTCGAGCCACCGGTACGCGGCCAGATAATGGTGCGACGGCGCCATGTCCGGGTCGTGGTAGATCGCGACTGGGTTCTCACCGAATCCACGCGGCGGCTGGATGAGCAGGACGACATTGCCCGCCGGCAGCGTGGCGAGCACGATCTCGCCCTCTCCGTTTGCACCGTTCTCGTTGACGAACAGTTGACCGGGCGCCTCACCCCAGGTGTCGACGATGTCGGCCATCAGGCCGGGGTGGACGTCCTGCACCCATGACAGGTAGTCGTCCACGCTGATCCGCACGTGGCTCTCGTTGAGTTGGGCGTTGGTGAGCCACTCTTCGTCCTGGCCGCCAGCGTCAATGAGAGCGTGGATGAGCGCGTCACCGGCGGCGGTGTCGTCGTCGCCGTCGAGGATGCGAGTGACGGCGTTGTCGCTGCCGAGGTCGTAGCCGGCCTCGCGCATCGCGCGCAGCAGCCTGATCGTCGACACCGGCGTGTCCAGGCCAACGGCATTGCCGACTCGACTGTGCTTGGTCGGGTAGGCCGACAGCATCAGGGCGACCCGCTTCTCGGCATTGGGGATGCGCCGCAGGCGCGCATGCTTGACCGCGATCCCGGCGACGCGCGCCGCGCGTTCGGCGTCGGCGACGTAGCGCGGAAGACCGTCGGCGTCGATCTCCTTGAAGCTGAACGGCGCGGTGATGATTCGACCGTCGAACTCGGGAATGGCGATCTGGCTGGCCGAGTCGAGCGGCGTCACACCCTCATCCGACGCATCCCACTCGTCTCGACTCGAGGTCAGGCACAGAGCCTGGAGCACCGGGATGTCGAGGGCGGCGATGCGCTCGACGTCCCAGGACTCGTCGTCACCTCCGGCGCTCACCCCGGCCGGCGTTGTCCCGCCCGCCGCCAGGACCGTGACGACGAGTGCATCGAGGGTCGCCAAGGCGGCGTAGAGGTCGTCCGGAGCCGAGCGCAGGGACGAGCTGAAGATCGGGAGGCCGACAGCGTGGCCACCCCCTTCGATGTGCACAGCGTCAATGGCGTCGGCGAGGACGTGGGCAAAGCCTGCGTTTCCGCTGGCTTCGTGGGCCCGGTAGTACAGGACGCCGATGCGCAAAGCGTCGTCCGATGTCTCGGGTCGATCGGCCCAGCCCCATGCCGGGATGATCGCGGGCGGCTCGAAGCCCTCACCGGTCAGCAGGACCGTGTCGGACAGGAACGCGTGCAACTGGCGCAGGTTCTCCGGCCCGCCTTCGGCTAGGTAGCGGTGGGCGTCCGCGGCGACACCGATGGGGACGCTCGAGTGGCTCATCAGTTCGGCATCGGGCGTCTGCTCTCCCCCCAACACCACCACCGGAAGCCCAGTCGAGCGAAGGGCGGCGAAGCCGTCTTCCCACTGGCGCACCGATCCGAGGATCCGCACCACGATCAAGGCTGCCTCCGCCAGCAGGCCGGGCAGGGCCGCCACCTCCAGTCGCGCCGGGTTGCCGACGATGAAGTCGGCTTCGCTCGCCCGCGCCGACAGCAGGTCGGTGTCCGACGTCGACAACAAGGCGAGGCGCATCAGGCAAGCGTACGGACGACTGAGCCGAGCGGCGCGACCGCGTGCGGTCGAGCCCGAGGCGAGGGAGTCCGTTGACGAGCGAAGCTGGGGGCACCGCCCTGCTCGGAACGCAGCGGAGAGCTTGGGGGAGGAACACGGACGCAGAGCGGGTGCCCCCGAACGCGGGTAACTTCGGTGGAGTGAGCGGTCTGTCCACCGACGAGATCAACCAGGCACTGACCGGGTTCCCCGGCTGGGCGTACGACGGTGAGGCCTTGACCAAGACCTTCACGTTCAGCGACTTCGCCGCGGCGATCGACTTCATGGCCGCGGCACGGCCCCAGATCGACGAGCTCAACCATCATCCGGAATGGACGAATGTCTACGACCGGGTGGCCGTCCGACTCAACAGCCACGACGTCGGCGGGGTCACGGATCGCGATTTCCGACTCGCCCGGCTGCTCGACACCGTGGCGAACTCCGATTGAACGACAGCCGGGTCGTCAGCAGGCGTCGTGGTACTTGCGGAGAAGCTCCATCTGCTCGTCGTAGGCCTCTTCCCAGTCCTCGAAGTCGTCGATCAGCTCCTCGTTGTTGCCACCGGCGTCCTTGTATTCCTCGAACTGCTCCTTGCGCTGATCGCCAAACTCCTTGTACTCCTCGTACTCCTCGTCGTCCCAGTCCTCACACGTGGTCGTCTCATCATCGTTGTCGGCTTGTCGCGGGCGCTGGGGCGCAGCGGCGGGAGCCCGTGCAGCTGGTGGTTGGGATGCAACGGAGGGGAGCGCCTCCGTGACTGCCTCTTCGGTCGACCACCATGCGCCCTTGTCATTGGTGAACGCCTCTTGGACGGTGATCCGCCCACCCTTGGTGTCCTTATCCAGCACGTTTAGGCACACCACATAGGTCGCTTCGTCGCCCTTCTTCAGCGTTGCCCGGTCCTCCGGGTCCTCGGCGACACCAGCTGGGCACTCGAGTTCACCGAATTCCTCCGAACCGGGCGTGGAGAACTCCAAGCTCAGGTCGGACCACGGCTCCCCGTCGTCCTTGCCGATGTACGTCGCCTTGACGGTGGGCGCCATGAGCTGACCACCCGGGACCTCGTACCGGGTGACCTCGGTGATGGTGACGCGGTAGTTGGAGCTGATCTTCGCTTCGACGCCCAAGTCGAGCGGCTGTCCGGTCGGCTTGATGTCCTCCGGATCGGCCGTGACGGTCTCGCGCACCTGGACCGCGCCGTCGTTGTCCGCGCCGAACTGCTCGTCGACAAGAACACCGACGATCGCCAAAGCCAGGATCGCGCTCGCGATGATCGCAGCCTTCAGGCCGCCTGACATGTCCGTCCATGACCGCATGGTCCGCGCCTTTCACCCATCTGATCGTGTTGAACGGTACCTGCGACCATCGATCACTGCGAACTAGTCAGCCCTCAGCGAACGCCGCCGATCGGCCCCGAAACCCCGCGTACGCTCACGTTCATGACCGAATCCAGCCGGACGATCACGTGGAGCGATCCTCGACCCACCGCCGCGACGGCCCTGCAGTTGAGCGGCCTGGACTTCATGAAGCGGATCATCGCCGGCGAGATCCCGCCGCCTCCCATCTCGCAGGTGCTCGGCTTCGACCTCGTCGCGGTCTCCGAAGGAGATGCGGTCTTCGAGATCGTCCCGGACGACTCGCACTACAACCCGATTGGCGTCGTCCACGGTGGCGTGGCGCTGACTCTGCTCGACTCGGCGGCCGCCTGCGCGGTTCACACGACCCTGCCGGCGGGACTCGCCTACACCTCGCTGGAGACCAAGGTGAACTTCCTGCGCGCGATCACGTCCGACACCGGCAAGCTTCGCGCCCACGGCTGGGTGACCAAGCCAGGCAAGCGAGCCGCGTTCGCCGAGTCTGACCTGCGTGACGCCGACGGCACGGTGTACGCCACGGCGTCCAGCACCTGCCTGGTATTCCCGGTCGGCTAAGCCTCACAGCGCAACGCTGCGTGTGCCCATCTGACGTCTGCGACGATGGCGCAGTGACGGGCCGATCCCACGCCGACCGATGCCCGGGCGTCCTGCGCCCGTGGATCGCAGACGACGGCGCGCTGGTCCGGCTGCGGCTCGTCGGCGGCGAGATGACCAGTCAGATGCTCACCGACCTGATGGCCATCTCGGCGGAGTGGGCTGACGGGTCGGTGCTGCTGACCAAGCGGGCGAACCTTCAGCTGCGAGGCATCGAACCCGCCGTCGAGGAGTCCGGAACGCCGTGCGTGCCGGAGGGCTTCGTGGACGCCCTCTCGAACGCCGGCTTCCTCCCGGCGCCCACCCATGAGCTGATCCGCAACATCATGGTGTCGCCTCTGAGTGGCCGCGTGGGCGGACGAGCGAATCTTTTCCCCGTGGCCCGCGCCCTCGACGAAGCATTGTGCGCCGATCCCCTGTTCGCCGGCCTGTCGGCACGCTTCCTCTTCGTCTTCGACGACGGGCGCGGCGATCTCATCGATCGCAAGCTCGACCTGGGCGCGATGGCGGTCGACGCCGAGAACGCACAGGTGCGCATGGGCTCGGACACCTGGGGCGAAGTCGTCGAGCTCGATGCGCTCCCGGACGTCCTCCTGGATCTGGCTGCCCGGTTCGTGCGGGCCCGCGGCGAGGGCGCGGATGCGCCGTGGCACGTCGACGAACTCGAGGCGCCGCTGACCGAGCTCCACCACGCGCGTGACCTGCGCACGCAGGTGACGTCTCCCTTCCGCCCCCGCGGAGAGCTCACGCAAGACGATGGCCGGATCGCCGAGATCGTCGAGGTGCCCGACGGGATCGTGACGCATGACCTCGCCACCCATGTCCTCGCGCGAGCGGGCAGCGACCTCATCGTCACTCCGTGGCGCAGCCTGGTGCTTCCCGATCTCGCGAGGTAGCGAAGAATTGACCTCGTGAAGCGGCCGACGAAGCGTTACGACTACATCGACGACGGCGCGGCCATCTATGTCGACTCGTTCGCGACGATCCGTCGCGAGGCCGACCTCAGTGCGATCCCGGCCGACGCGGAGAAGGTCGCCGTCCGGATGATCCACGGCACCGGCCAGCCCGACCTCGCCCGGGACCTGGTCGTCCACCCAGGTCTGGTGACCGCCGCGCGGGGCGCACTCGAGGCTGGAGCTCCGATCCTCGCCGACGCCCACATGGTGGCGTCCGGCATCACCCGTGCACGCCTCCCGAAGGACAACGACGTCGTCTGCCTCCTGCGCGACGACCGCGTTCCGGCATTGGCGCAGGAGATGGGAACGACGCGGTCGGCGGCGGCGTTCTCACTGCTCG
>DATFFJ010000035.1:0-2833 GCA_035250065.1 Aeromicrobium sp.
GAGCTTCTCGGAGGTCCGGTTCCGCCGGCACCTACCGTGGGCCGGCTGCTGTGGGGATGGGAGCCGACCGGCGTCGCCCTGGCCGTCGTGTTGTTCGGCGCCACGCTCTACCTGGCTGGGCTCTGGGCACTGCGGCGGCGAGGCGACCATTGGCCGGCGGGGCGCGCGATCGCATGGTTCGCCGGGCTCGCAGTCGTGGCGTGGGCCGGGATCGGCGGGCTGAGCCAATACGCACACGTCCTCTTCAGCGCGCACATGGGCAGCCACATGATGCTCGGCATGGTCGCGCCGATCCTTCTGGTGCTGGGTGCGCCGATCACCTTGGCCCTCCGGACGCTGCCAGGGCCACGTCAGCCCGGCGAAGTATCGCCGCGTGCGCTGCTGATGTCGGTCCTGCACTCGCCGTTCGTGCGCCTGCTCACGCATCCGCTGGTGGGGCCCACCCTCTTCATCGGCAGCTTGTTCGTCCTCTACTTCACCCATCTCTTCGGCTTCCTCATGACCAGCCACTGGGGCCACGGGGCGATGCAGCTTCATTTTCTTGCCGTCGGGGCCCTGTACTACTACGTCATCATCGGGGTCGACCCATCGCCGCGAATGCTTCCGCCGATCGTTCGGTTCGCAATCCTGATGTTCACCATCCCGTTCCACGCGTTCTTCTCGGTTGCCGTGATGTCGGCGCGCACGGTGATCGCCGGGCCGTACTGGTCCGTCCTTGACCGGCCGTACCGGAACGACCTGCTTGCCGACCAGTACCTCGGTGGTGGGATCTCCTGGGCGATGGGGGAGGTCCCGCTCCTTCTCGTGTTCGGCGCGTTGTTCGTGCAGTGGATCAGATCGGACGTACGCGAAGCGCGCCGCCGCGACCGCGCAGCTGACCGCGATGGAGACGCGGAACTCGAGGCATACA
Source organism: Aeromicrobium sp. (assembly GCA_035250065.1). GTDB lineage: Bacteria > Actinomycetota > Actinomycetes > Propionibacteriales > Nocardioidaceae > Aeromicrobium. Next base: position 911 of record DATFFJ010000035.1, read on the forward strand.
ACGCCCGTCTCCGCGCCCTCGCGGACAAGGGAAAGCGACAGGGGCGCTGAGGCCTCCCGCCGCTTTCACCGTGCCGCGAACGTCAGAACAGGATCTGGCTGCCGGACGTTGCCGCCGCGAAGCGCTCTTGCGCGTCGTCCCAGTTGACGATGTTCCACCACGCCTTGACGTAGTCGCCCTTGACGTTGAGGTAATCGAGGTAGAAGGCGTGCTCCCACATGTCCAGGATCGCGACCGGCACGAGCGTGGGCGCGATGTTGGCCTGATGGTCGTAGAGCTGCACGATGACCAGCTTGCTGCTGAGGGTGTCCCACGCGAGGATCGCCCAGCCCGATCCCTGGATGCCCAGGGCTACGGCTTCGAACTGCGCCCGGAAGGTGTCCCACGAGCCGAAGTTCTCATCGATCGCGGCGCCGAGCTCACCTTCGGGCTTGTCGTTGTCGCCACCCGGCCGCAGGTTCTTCCAGAAGATCGAGTGATTGATGTGACCGCCGAGATTGAACGCCAGGTTCTTCTCCAGCATGTTGATCGTGGCGAAGTTGCCCGCGGCCTGGGCCTCGGCGATCTTCTCGAGGGCCAGATTGGCACCCGTGACATAGGCAGCGTGGTGCTTGTCGTGATGCAGCTCCATGATCTTGCCGGAGATGTGCGGATCGAGGGCCCCGTAGTCGTAGGGCAGGTCGGGAAGGGTGTAATCAGCCACCATGACTCCTCAGTTGTCTCGCGTCGTGTCGCGTCTCACTCAGTCTGTCACAGGGGGGTCATGTCCTACGCTGGGCATGCTCGCCTGAGGCAGAGGGACGAGCGGGGGTGGAAGGAACCGTGGTGACTGACCGGATCGTGACGATCCCCAACCTCCTCAGCGTCGTGCGGCTCGCGCTCGTCCCGGTGTTCCTGTGGTTGGTGCTGGCGAAGCGCCAGGACGAGTTGGCACTGCTGGTTCTCGTGGTCTCCGGTGTCACCGACTACCTGGATGGCAAGCTGGCCCGCCGGCTCAACCAGACTTCGGCGCTGGGCGCCATCCTCGACCCCGTCGCCGACCGGCTCTTCATCCTCGCGGTGGTCGTCGGGCTGTGGCAGCGCGAGATCATCCCGATCTGGCTCGCCATCGTCCTGCCGCTGCGCGATGTCTTCCTGTTCAGCCTGGTGCCGTTCCTGCGTAGCCGCGGGTTCAGCTCGCTGCCCGTGCACTTCCTGGGCAAGGCCGCGACGGCTGCACTCCTCTACGCGCTGCCTCTTCTGTTGCTGGGCGACGGCGTGGGCACGATCGCGCACCTCGCCGAGGTCTTCGGTTGGTCATTCGCCATTTGGGGCGTTGGCCTGTACTGGTGGGCCGGCGTCCTCTACGCCTTCCAGGTCCGCCGACTGCTCAGGACGACACCGCACGTGACGCACAGCCACTGATCCGAGTAGCCTCAACCGACTCGTCGATTCATCACCCCCAGGAGCGAACCGTGACCTTGGTGCCCGAGGACCTTTTCTACAGCGAAGAGCACGAGTGGCTTCGGCTCGAGGACGACGTCGCGATCGTGGGAATCACCGACTTCGCACAGGATCAGCTGGGCGACATCGTCTACGTCGACCTGCCCGAGATCGGAGCGACGATCGAGGTCGGCGCGGTCGTGGGGGAGTTGGAGTCCACGAAGTCGGTGAGCGACGTCTACAGCCCGGTCAGTGGCGAGGTCATTGCGACGAACCCCGAGCTCGACGGCAGCGAAGAACTCATCAACAGCGATCCTTATGGCGAGGGCTGGCTGTTCAAGGTGCGCGTTGCCGACGGCGACCCCACCGAAGGCCTGCTGTCCGCCGAGCAGTACACGGCCATCACTGTTCAGTAACGTCCAAATCTGGGTCGGTCCGGATGCTACGTTGAACGGGAAACGGCTTCCACCTACGACCGCCAGGAGTGATGACCACGATGTC
>DATFFJ010000036.1:0-4848 GCA_035250065.1 Aeromicrobium sp.
GGTCACTCAGCCCGGCACCGGCGGCCACGGTGTCGGCGACGTGCTCGGCCACGGTGTCGTCGTCGCCCAGGACGACGGCGACGCCGCCTTGGGCGAACCGCGTGTTGCTGGTCGCCAAGTCCGACTTGGTCAGCAACGTGACGTCGTGACCGGCGTCGGCCGACTCCAGCGCGGTGACGAGGCCGGCGACGCCGCTTCCGATGACAAGGACCTTCATCGCGGCACCGCCTGCAGCATCCGCTCCAGCGCGACCCGGGCGTCGCGCGCGACGTCGTCGGGGACGACGATCTCGTTGCGTACTTCGCCGTCGATGAGGCCATCCAGCGTCCAGGCCAGGTAGCCCGGATGGATCCGATACATCGTCGAGCACGGGCAGATGACCGGGTCGAGGCAGAAGATCGTGCGGTCGGGGTACTGCGCGGCGAGCCGGTTGACCATGTTGATCTCCGTGCCGATCGCGATGACGTCACCCGGCTGGCTGGCGTCGACGAACTTGCGGATCTTCTCGGTCGAGCCCGAGGCGTCGGCGGCATCGACGACCGGCATGGGGCATTCCGGATGCACGACGACCTTCACGCCTGGGTACTGCGCCCGCGCCTGATCGATCTGGTCGACGGTGAAGCGCTTGTGCACCGAGCAGAAGCCGGGCCACAGCAACACCTTCGCGTCGCGGAGCACCTGCGGGTCGTCGTGGCCGAGCCCGGCTTTACGGGCGTTCACCATGGGGATCTGCTCCAGCGGGATGCCCATGGCCTTGGCGGTGTTGCGGCCCAGGTGCTGGTCGGGGAAGAACAGCACCCGACGCCCACGCTCGAAGGCCCACTCCAAGACTGTGGCAGCGTTCGATGACGTGCAGACGATGCCGCCGTTGCGGCCACAGAACGCCTTCAGCGCGGCCGAGGAGTTCATGTAGGTGACCGGGACAACGGCCTGCTTGCCGTCATCGGTGAGCTCGTCGGCGTAGAGCGCCATCAGTTGCTCCCACGCCGATTCGACGCTGTCCTCGTCGGCCATGTCGGCCATCGAGCACCCGGCCGCGAGGTTGGGCAGGATGACGTGCTGCTCCGGCCGTGCCAGGATGTCGGCTGTCTCGGCCATGAAGTGAACGCCACAGAACACGATCGTCTCGGCCTCGGGCCTGGTCAGCGCCGCGTTGGCGAGCTGGAACGAGTCGCCGACGAAGTCGGCGTACTGCACGACTTCGTCGCGTTGGTAGTAGTGACCGAGTATGACCAGCTTGTCGCCCAGCTTCTCCTTGGCAGCGCGGATGCGCGCGTGGAGCTCGTCGTCCGACATCCGCTGGTATTCGACCGGCAGCTGGCCGGGACGCGTGACGGGCTCAGGGATGACGTCGTTCTCCGACGAGCCGGGCCCATAGCCGGGCACGAGGTCGAAGATCCACGGGCCCTCGGCGAGCTCGGAGTCGCAACTGGCGGCAGGCGCGGCAACGATCTGGTCGTTGACCGAGAGCGTCGTTGTCATCGGGGTTCCTTCGTGGTGAGCGGAACGGCGGCGCGGTAGAGCGCGGGAGGACGGTGGCTCGCCCCCTGCAGGTGAGTACCGGTGGGGACGACGGTGCCGCTGGCCAGGACCTGGCGACGGAAGTTGGCCGGATCGAGGGGCTTGCGCAGGACGGCTTCGTGCACCGTGCGCAGGTCGGCCAGCGTGAACTCCGCGCCGACGAAGGCGAGCGCGATGGGCGAATACGTGATCTTCGCGCGCAGCCGATCGAGCGCATAGTCGACGATCGCGTTGTGGTCGAAGGCAAGCTCCGGGACCTCGTCGGCGACGAACCATTCGACTCCGTCGACGACGGCTGGCTCCCGGTCGCGCGGAACGAGGGCCCAATAGACGACGGAGACCGTTCGATCGCTTCCGCCGCGGTCGACCGCGCCGAACGAGTACAGCTGCTCCAAGTAGGTCTCGGAGATGCTCACCGTGCTCTCCAGCGTCTGCCGCGCAGACGTGACGAGGTCGTGCTCGGGAGCCAGCGGGCCACCCGGCAGTGCCCACCGGCCCTCATACGGCTGGCGGATGCGTCGCACCAAGGGGAGCCACAGCGTCAGTTCGCCCGTCTTCGGGTGCGGGCGCAACGCGAAGATCACCGTCGACACGGCGAGATCCACCCGCTGTCCGATCTGATGCGCCGCGAGTTCGGCCTGGCTCATCCCTGACTCCCTACTTTGAGTCAATCTGACTCTAAGTAGGTCCAACCTACCAAGGACTTTTGGTCAGGTCAACCCTAAGTGGGCGGGACAACAAGTTCGCCGACCGGGCTGGGATTCCAGGCGATCTCCCACCGGAAGCCGGTCGGATCGCCGAAGTAGCCGGTGTAGCCGCCCCAGTCGCGATGCTCCCCGGCGCTGACCGGGTCCGCGCCGGCCGCGCGCGCGGCCTCGAGGACGGCATCGACCTCCTCGGGCGAGCCGACGTTGTGCGCGAGCGTGAAGGGCGCGAGTCCGACCCCACGCTGGATCTGCCCGACCTCCTCCTCGAACTCGGCCGCTGCCCAGAGCGAGAGGATCAGCCGTTCGCCGACGCGAATCATGATGACCTCGCCGGGAACATCGAGTTCGGTGGGCCAGCCCAAGCCGTCGACGTAGAACTGGCGGGTGGCGTGGAGGTCGTCGACGGCGAGGGTGATGAAGCTGACGCGGGGTTCCATGGGTTCTCCTATCGAAAATCCCGGCTCTTGTGCCGGACCGGAATCGGGAGCGCTTCGATCGTCTCTGCGACGAGGTTCACGACTTCGTCCTGCCGTTCCAGGCGGCCGCGGATGATGACCCCAGCGGCATTGCGGGCGACCCGACGGTGCCGTTGCCAGACCGCGCCGAAGACGACGACGTTGAGCATGCCGGTTTCGTCCTCCAGGTTGAGGAAGGTCACTCCCCCGGCGGTGGACGGGCGCTGCCGATGCGTAATGAGGCCGGCGACCTTGATTCTGCGGTTGGCCTCGTGCGTTTCGGTGTCGGCGACGCTGAGAATGCCTTGCTCGATCAGCCGTGCGCGCAGAAAACCCATCGGATGGCCATCGGGCGAAATGTGCGTGGCCCACAGGTCGGCGGCGGTGAGCTCCATGTCATTCATTCCGGGCAACGTCGGTGGTGGGGCTGAGACGGCCGTGCCGGCCAGTCGATCGACAGCGTCGGTGTAGCCGGCGTTCCACAACGCCTGCCGACGCGTGATGCCGAAGGAGTCGAAGGCGCCAGCCGTGGCGAGCGACTCCATCTGCGCGACCGTCAGACCGGTGCGACGCGCAACGTCGATCATGTCGGTGAACGGGCTTTCATCGCGCGCCGCGACGATGCGCTCGGCGTCGGCTTCGCCAATGCCGCGCACCTCGGTGAGCCCAAGCCGCACGACGTCAATGCCCTCCAAGTCAGCCCAAGTACCAGAGAACTCGATACAGGGGCGGCGGATCTCGACGCCGTGACGGCGAGCATCGCCAACGAGGGATTGCGGCGAGTAGAACCCCATCGGCTGGCTTCTCAACAATGCGGCGAGGAAGGCTGCCGGATAGTGCAGCTTGAGCCAGGAGGAGGCGTAAACCAGGAGCGCGAACGAGATGGCGTGGCTCTCGGCGAAGCCGAAGTTGGCGAACGCCTGGATGCGGGCGTAGATGGAGTCCGCCAGCTCGCCGGTGATGCCGTGCTCGGCCATGCCGGCATAGAGCTTCGACTCCAACCGCTCGATCTTCTCGACTCCACGCTTGGACCCCATGGCGCGTCGCAGCAGGTCGGCCTCGGCGCCGGTGCAGTTGCCCACGGTCATGGCGATCTGCATCAGCTGCTCCTGGAACAGCGGAACCCCCAACGTCCGCTCGAGCACCGGCTGGAGCGCTGGATGGATGTAGTCGATGTCCTCGGCGCCCGTCCTCCGCCGGATGTAGGGATGCACCGCACCGCCCTGGATCGGGCCGGGCCGGATGAGCGCGATCTCGGTGACCAAGTCGTAGAACTTGCGCGGCTTGAGCCGAGGCAGCGTGCCGATCTGCGCCCGACTCTCGACCTGGAAGACACCGATGGAGTCGGCCTTGCACAGCATGTCGTAGACCGCCGGCTCTTCTTTGGGAATCGTCGCGAGCTCCCACCGGACACCGGTGTGCTCGGCGACCAAGTCGAAGGTGTGCTGGATGGCACCGAGCATGCCCAAGCCGAGCAGGTCGAACTTGACCAGACCCATCCAGGCACAGTCGTCCTTGTCCCACTGCAGGACCGTGCGGTTGTCCATGCGGCCACGCTCGATTGGCACGACCTCACCCACCGGCCGTTCGGTGAGCACCATGCCGCCGGAGTGGATGCCGAGGTGGCGCGGCGCCTTGAGCAGCTGGTTGGCGAGGTCGAGGACCTGAGGTGGCGCTTCGGCGTCGTCGGGCATCCCATGCCACGAATCGATGCTCTTGCTCCAGGCGTCCTGCTGGCCGACCGAGTAGCCGAGCGCCTTGGCCATGTCACGGACTGCCGAGCGTGGACGGTAACTGATCACGTTGGCGACCTGCGCGGCGTTGTGTCGTCCGTATGTCTCGTAGACCCACTGGATGACCTCTTCGCGGCGGTCGGAGTCGAAGTCGACGTCGATGTCCGGCTCTTCGTCGCGCGTCGCCGACAGGAACCGTTCGAACGGCAGGTCGTAGAGGATCGAGTCGACCGCGGTGATGCCCAGCGCGTAACAGACCGCCGAGTTGGCTGCCGAGCCTCGCCCTTGGCAGAGAATCCCGCGGCTCTTCGCGAACGCGACGATGTCGTGGACGATGAGGAAGTAGCCCGGGAAGTCCTTCTCTTCGATGACGGCCAGTTCCTTCTGCAGCCGGTGCTCAGCCTCGTCCCTGTTGTCGGCGTAGAGCCGGTC
>DATFFJ010000037.1:0-4396 GCA_035250065.1 Aeromicrobium sp.
TCCCGCAGATCGGCGCGATGTACGAAGGTGACAAGACGGTGTCGAGGTAGACGCACCCGGGTCCGGCATTCCCACAATGTTGCCGCGATCAGCGTCGACGGACCCGACGTCCGCCTCGCTGCCGTTCGGTACCTCCTCGACGACAGATAGTCCGCCACGAGTTCAGCTGACGCCCCCGAGTGCAAGCCGATACGCTTCCAGGAGCGCGCGGCGAGCGGCGTCAGGGTTGTTGCCGGCCAGAACCTCGTCCGCGGCGACGATGGCGTCGGCCCGTGAGTGCGGCTCAGCGAGTTCCTTCACCGCGAGCGGGATATCGCTGGGATCACGCACTTCGTGCGGGAAGGCGAACGCGGCCAGGGTGGGGATGTGCCTGATGATCAGCGGCAGGCCGGCGGCATGTGCCTCCAGAATGGCGAAGGGGAAGCCTTCCCATCGGGCCGAATGCAGGTAGATGCCGCCTGGTTGCGCCAGCCGACGGAGTGACTCCTCGCGCGGCAGCCACCCGGTGACGTTGATGTCCGCGGCCAGCAAACGCCGCCGCAGGTGTGAATCGCCATCTCCGATCCACGTGGCGTCCAGGTCGATGCCGGCCACCCGCGCGGACTCGACCGCCGCGGCGAAGAACTCGGGGTCCTTCTGCGGGAACAACCGACCGACACCCAGGATGTGCACACGACCGTCGTCGCCGGCGTCTGCCAGCGGCGGTCGGTCGGTCGTCGTCAGCGCATTCGGGACGTAGACGCGCGGTACGTCGGGGTGCAGGCGTTCGCACTGGTTGTACTCGTACGGCGCGCAGGCCGCGTACACGGTGGTGTTGGCGGCCAACCGCCGCTCCACGGCACGGTAGGCAGCCCGGCTGAATGCGGACCGGTCGAGGCGCAGGTGGGCGAAGCAGTGCGGTGTGTAGACGATGGGTATGTCCGCCGAGCGCACGGCCAGGCGGGCCAGCGCGCCTCCCGTGGCCGAATGCGCGTGCACAAGGTCGACATGCTGCTTGCGGACGGCCCGTCGAATGGTTCGCACGGCCGCCAGCGGCTGGTGCGGCAGCGTGACGAGGGCATCGAAGGGGTCAAGGTCGTGACCCGTCAGGGGCGCTTCGAGCCGATCGGAGAACGCCAGCAGATGGCGGAACTCCGGCGAGGCAGCAACGTGTGCACGCACCGCCGCAACGACGCCCCCGCCGAATGCTTCGGATACGTGGAGCACTGTTCGTGAGTCACCCACGTGGAACCTATCCGCTCGAATCTTGCGGGAACCCCCGTCCCGCGTGCTCGTCTAGTCTAAGGACTCGGTCGCCCATCGCCCGCCATTCACCCCCGACCCTCGGAGAAAAGCGTGAAGCTGTGCTTCCTTCTCGCCAAGGATCCGACGAGCGAGAATGTGGGCGACACGGTGATGATGAATCAGCTGATTGCACTCGTGCGCGCCGAGCACGACGTGTCGATCATCTGCTGGTCGACTCACCCGGCTCTGAGATCCGGCGACGGAGTCGTGCGACTGCCCAAGCCACCGGTCTCTCCCGTTCGCATCACCGCGCGTGCGCTTCGTCGTGGCCGCAGTGTGTTGCACGCCCGCTATGACGACCCCGCGCTGCGTAATGCCATCGAGGCATCTGAGGCCGACGCGTTCGTTGCCGTCCACCACTACCTGGCCGAAGCCTTCCTGCGGTCGTCGCGCCGCTCCGCCCCGTTGTACGTGGTCAACGTGGTGCCCGAGGGCCGGGTCTGGCAGGAAACGCGTGGATGGTTGGGACGCGTACAGGCCCGGGCGATCGGGCGGGACGAAGCGCGGGTCATCAGGCACGCGACCTCCGTCGGCTCCTACGACCAGGCCGACGCAGCCGAGGTCGCCACGCTCGGAGCCCGGCGCTCGGTCTGGCTGGAGCTCGCACTGCCGCCACGGCCGGCCATGGATGTCCGATCCACTCCCCCGCGCCTGGCCGTCCTCGGCGACCGGACATGGGCCCCGAACCAGAGGGCGTGGCGGAGAATGCTCGATCTGTGGCCCGAGATCAGCGCGTCCGTTCCCGGCGCCGAGCTCGTGGGCATCGGGCGCCCGTCGGCGTCGGCGTCCGGTGTCCTCCCCCCGGGCGTCACCGACCTCGGCTTTGTTGCTGACCTGCAGGCAACGCTGCTCGGCTGCCGAGGCATGGCCGCGGCGATCGATGTCGGGGGCGGCATTCGGGTCAAACTGTTGGAGGCGGCGGCCATCGGGTTGCCCGTCGTCGCCACTCCGGACGCCGTCGGATCCCTCGCCGGGGTCTTGGGTATCGATCCGGTCGACGACGACGGCCGTTTCGTCGCCGCCTGCCGGCTCCTCCTCACCGCGCCCGAGTTCGCTGCCAACCAAGGCGCCCAGCTCCACGCGGCGAACGTGGCCCATTGGGAGTCGGGGCGGCCACACGCTTCGGTCCGCGCGTGGCTGGCCTGACCGGCCTATCCTGAGGCCCATGCCCGGACGCCTGATGCTGCTGGACAGCGCGAGCTTGTACTTCCGCGCCTTCTTTGGCGTGCCGGACTCCCTCAAGGCGCCTGATGGCACCGTCGTCAACGCGGTGCGCGGGATGCTCGACTTCGTCGCAACCCTCACGGCTCAGTATCGGCCCGATGCCATCGTGGCGGCCTGGGACGACGACTGGCGCCCCGCCTGGCGGGTCGACCTGATCGCGTCCTACAAGACGCACCGCGTCGCCGAGGTGACGTCCGCAGGCATCAGCGAGGAGGTGGTCCCGGACCTGCTCTCGCCGCAGGTGCCGATCATTGCCGAGGCGTTGACCATGTTGGGCATCCCGGTGATCGGCTCCGAAGGTGCCGAAGCCGATGACATCATCGGCTCGCTGGCACGGCTGTGGGACGGTCCCGTCGACATCGTCACCGGCGATCGCGACCTGTTCCAGCTGGTCCGCGACGAGCACCCGACGCGTGTGCTGTACACGGCGCGCGGCGTCGGGAACCACGACGTCGTCGACGGCGCGTGGATCCGAGCCAAATACGGGGTTGAGCCGAGCCAGTATGTCGATTTCGCCGTGATGCGCGGCGATGCCTCCGACGGCCTGCCGGGCGTGCCCGGCATAGGCGAGAAGACCGCCGCCAGCCTGCTGGCGGCGTACGGCGACCTCGACGGCATCGAGAAGGCGGCGGATGACCCAACCAGTGATCTGCGCCCCCGCATCCGCCAATCGCTCCTGGACTCGCGCGACTACATCAAGGCTGCCCGCGCCGTCGTCGCCGTTCGCGAGGACGTGGCCACGGTCGACGCGGTCATCCCCAGTGTCCCCTTGACGGCTGACGTCTGCGAGGCGTTCACGTCCTTCGGGACAACGTGGGGGCTGGGCGGCGTCCCATCCCGTGTCATCGAAGCGCTGGGCTAGCGTCACGCCATGTCCTTTCTGGTGACCGGTGGCGCCGGTTACATCGGCGCGCACGTCGTGCGCGCCTGCCAAGCCGCCGGCCTCGAGGTCGTCGTGCTGGACGATCTGTCCAGCGGGCGTCGATCGTTCGTCCCAGCCGATGTGCCGTTTGTCGAGGCGTCGATCCTCGACACGCCCCGGCTCAGCGAGACGATGAGCGAGCACCACGTCACCGTTGTCATCCATCTCGCGGGCTACAAATACGCCAGCGTTTCGGTTCAGCGGCCGCTGTTCACGTACGAGCACAACGTCACGGGTACGGCCCGTGTCCTGGCGGCCATGCGGGACGCGGGGGTGAAAGGCATCGTCTTCTCCTCCAGCGCGGCGGTGTACGGGACGCCTGCGGTTGATGTCGTGACCGAGGAGACGGCCACCCGACCCGAATCCCCTTACGGGGAGAGCAAGCTCGTCGGCGAATGGCTGATCCGATCCGCGGCCCGCGCACACGGCTTCAGGCACACCTCCCTCCGCTACTTCAACGTGGTCGGCTCGGCCGCGCCCACCCTCCACGACACGAGCCCACACAATCTCTTCCCGGTCGTCATCGATGCGTTGCGCAGCGGGAAGACACCAGCAATCAACGGCGACGACTATCCAACTCGCGACGGCACCTGCGTCCGCGACTTCATCCATGTCGCCGACCTCGCCGACGCCCATGTGGTGGCCGGACGGCGGCTCGACGCCGGCGATGCCCTCGAGCCGGTGTACAACCTCGGCTCCGGCACGGGCGTCACCGTTCGCGAGATCATGATGGCCTTCGCCGACGTCACCGGCCGGCACTTCACTCCCGAGGTGCATCCCCGCCGGCCTGGCGATCCGGCAACCGTCGTCGCCAATGGCGACCTGGCCGCTGCCCACCTCGACTGGCGGATGCGCCACTCAATCCATGACATGGTCGAGTCCGCGTGGGCTGCAGTCCGAGCTCAGAAACCTGAGTCCGACCAATCGGGGGGTTAGCCGGACTCAGGCGGCTCTGGGAGTTCTGAA
>DATFFJ010000038.1:0-2278 GCA_035250065.1 Aeromicrobium sp.
CCCACCACTCGATCATCTGCCGTTTGATCTCGACCGGGCACGGCGCGGCGGCGTGCACGGCAACCTGGAGGCTGGACACGTCGTAGCGGGCGCGCACGTTCTCGGGGAGTTTGAGCATGCGCACGAACATCGTCGGCACCCACTGGCTGTAGGTGACCCGGTAGCGCTGGATGTACTCGAGCGCCTTCTCGGCATCGAAGCGGTCCATCACGACGACGGTCCCGCCGAGGGCTTGCACGGCGGCGCACGTGCGCAGCGGCGCCGCGTGATAGAGCGGCGCCGGCGAAAGGTAGACCGTCTCGGCGGTGACGCCCCACACCGTGGCATTCATCGCGGTCATGGTGTCGCCGGGCTCGTCGACCTGACGATCCGGCAGGGCCGGTTTGATGCCCTTGGGCCGGCCGGTGGTGCCGGACGAGTAAAGCATGTCCGCTCCACGAAGTTGGTCCTCGAGCGGTACGTCCGACTCTGCGGCGGCCGCCCGGTCCAGGTCGGCATAGCCTGCGAGAGGACCACCGAAGGCCAGCCGGTGCTCGGTGCCGGGTGCCAGATCCCGGAGTTCACCGGCGATCTCCGTGAGTGTCGCATCGACGAGCACAGCCTTCGCGCCGCAGTCGGTGACGATATAGGCGGCCTCCGCGGCCGTGAGATGCCAGTTGACCATCGTGATGTAGAGGCCCGAGCGCATTGCTGCCCAATAGATGTCGAAAACTTGCGGCGTGTTGCGAGCAAGCACGGCGAGATGGTCCCCCCGCCGCAGCCCCAGCGCGCGCAGATGTCGCGCGATGCGAATCGAGTTGGTTTCGAGCTCGGCAAAGGTGACGATCTGACCGGACCCAGCCATGATGAGGGCCGGCTTGGTGGGTGTGGTGTCGACGTATGCACCGGGATACATCAGGTCTCCAAACGATCGTGTGCTGTATGGGTCAACGTCGCCGGGTGGCGAGAACGGCGAGGCACCCGAGCGCGAGAGCCGACAGTGCGGTGATCAGCAGGCCCACCCGCCAGAGATTGGCCACCTCGCCGTTGATGAGAGCAACCATAGCCATGGGCGCCATGCCGCCGAAGATCGCCGCAGCCTGATATCCGAGTGAGGCACCCGAGTAGCGGATCTCCGGCGGGAAGAGCTCGGCGAACAGGGCGGCTTGGGGTCCGGTCTGGAATGACATGACCAGGCAGGAGACGATCAGCGCCACGGCCAGCGGCCAGATGTTCTGGGCGCTCGACGCTCCGACAAGCTGCCACATCGGGACGGCCCACAGACCCATGCCGACGATCCCGATTCCGTAGATCAGCTTGCGGCCGTAGCGGTCCGACAGGTACGCGGTGAACGGCACCATGGGCACGAGCACACCGGCGGCAACAAGGATGATCGCGAGGACGTCGGAGCGGGCGATGCCGAGGGTGGTGGTCGCGACCTGCACAGAACCGGTAATGGTGATGTAGAACATCACAATGCCGACCAGGTAGGTGCCGCCCGCCAACAGCACCGTGCCGGTGTTGTGCCGGAGAACTTCCAGGATCGGTGAGCGCCGTTGCGTGGGCGCGGCCGCGAGCTTGGCCTCTACCCGCTGGAATTCAGGCGTTTCTTCGAGGTAGCGGTGGATCGCGAAGGCAACGAACAGCATGAACAAGCTGATCCAGAACGGCACTCGCCAGCCCCACGACGTGAACGCGTCCGGAGAGACTGCCCAGGCCACGATCAAGAAGATCGCATTGCCCGCCACCACGCCAATCGGAATGCCGAGTTGGGCGAAGCTTCCATAGAAACCGCGCCTGTTCGCCGGGGCGTATTCGGTGGCCAGCAGAACCGCACCGCCCCACTGCGCACCGACGGCCAATCCTTGGCAAATGCGCAGCAGGACGAGCATCGCGGGGGCGAGCCAGGCGATCGACGTACTGGGGACGAAGCCGATCAGGGTGGTCGCAATTCCCATCAGCAGAATCGCGGTAACCAGAACGGGCTTGCGGCCGACTTTGTCACCGAAGTGACCCGAGACGATCCCGCCGATCGGACGGGCGATGAAGCCGACGGCTACGGTCGCGAACGAATTGAGGGCGGCGACGACTTCACTGTCGGTAGCGAAGAACGTCTTGTTGAACACCAGCGCCGCGGCGGTGGCATAGATGAAGAAGTCGTACCACTCGAGAGAGGTCGACACGGCGGCGGCGAGCGCCGCCTTACGGGCGGCTCTCTGTTGGGACGGCGTGGTCTCTGTCGAGGACGCACCCGTTGCGAGGTGCTGCGCCGGGGAGGTCGGGGAGGTGGCCATGAATG
>DATFFJ010000039.1:0-3401 GCA_035250065.1 Aeromicrobium sp.
CCGGACATACGGGATGAGTGAGACGGCCGGCGGCTGTGTGTACGACGGGGTTCCGCTGGACGGCGTGCAGGTACGCATCGACCACGGCCGCGTGGTGCTGGGCGGCACCACTCTGGCGAAGGGCTACCGCAATCCGGTCCAGCCTGATCCGTTCGCGGAACCAGGCTGGTTTCGCACTGATGACCTCGGCGCCGTTGATGACTCAGGGGTGTTGACCGTGCTGGGCCGGGCGGATGACGCGATCAGCACCGGCGGGCTGACAGTGTTGCCGCAATTGGTGGAGGCGGTGTTGGCGACGCACGCGGCGGTGGCCGACTGCGCGGTGTTCGGAGTGCCCGACGACCGGCTCGGGCAGCGAGTGGTCGCGGCGGTCGTGGTGGCGTCGGGTCATGCGGCACCCACGCTGGCCGAGCTGCGGTCACACGTCGCCTCGAGTCTGGCTATCACGGCGGCGCCGCGGGAAGTTCACGTCGTCGCCGAGCTACCGCACCGCGGCATCGGCAAGATCGACCGCCGCGAGCTCGCCGCGCGCTTCGGCGTCTAAACCCTGGCCCGCGAACGTTCTGTACCGCTCGAAATTTCAGCGAAATTTCGAGCGGTACAGAACGTTGGGCGGCGGCTAGACCTTGACCGTCACCGGCAAGACGTTCCAGATGTCGTCGCAGTACTCCGCGATGGCCCGGTCCGACGAGAACTTTCCGCTGCGCGCGGTGTTCAGGATCGACATCCGCGTCCACGCCTCCGTGTCCTTCCAAGCAGCACTCACCTGTTGCTGGCACGACACGTACGCCGCGTAGTCGGCGAGGACCAGGAACGGATCGTCGTAGCGCAGGTTGTCCACCAGCGGACGGAACACCTCGGTGTCGCCGTGGGAGAAGCTCCCGTCGGCGATCAGGTCGAGCACAGCGGCCAGCTCATTGTTGCCGTCGACGTAGGCCGACGGCCGATAGCCGTCGCGCTTGATCCGTTCGACCTCCTCGACGCTCAGTCCGAACAGGAAGAAGTTCTCGGCGCCTGCCTCTTCACGGATCTCGACATTGGCGCCGTCGAGCGTGCCGATCGTCAGCGCGCCGTTGAGCATGAACTTCATGTTCCCCGTGCCCGACGCCTCCTTGCCCGCCGTCGAGATCTGCTCCGACAGATCGGCAGCCGGGTAGATCAGATGCGCGTTCTGCACGTTGAAGTTGGGGACGAACGCGACCTTGAGGAACCGGTTGACTTCCGGGTCGTTGTTGACCGTCTCACCAACAGCGTTGATGAGCTTGATGATTCGTTTGGCGAGGAAGTATCCGGGGGCGGCCTTGCCACCGAAGATGAAGGCCCGCGGCGGGATCTCCAGGCCTGGGTTCTGCTTGAGCCGGTAGTACTGCGTGACGATGTTCAGCACGCTGAGGTGCTGGCGCTTGTATTCGTGAATGCGCTTGACCTGGATGTCGAACAGCCAGTCGGGATTGAGCTCCACGCCGACCGTCGACCTGACGTAGTCGGCGAGGCGCGCCTTGTTGGCCCGCTTGACCGCACGCCATTGACCACGAAACGCCGCATCGTCGACGTAGGACTCGAGCCCACGCAACTTGTCCAGGTCCGCCATCCAACCGTCGCCGATCGTGTCGTCGAGCAGATCCCGCAGGCCCGGGTTGGCCAGCGCCAAGAACCGCCTCGGCGTGACGCCGTTGGTCTTGTTGGAGAACCGCTCAGGCCACAGCTCGTAAAAATCCTTGAGCACACTGTCTTTGAGGAGTTCGGAGTGCAGGGCCGCGACGCCGTTGATCGCGTGGCTGCCGACCGTCGCGAGGTGGGCCATCCTGACGCTCTTGCCACCGTCCTCGCCGATGAGCGACATGCGCCGCAATCGGTCCTCGTCGCCGGGGAACGTGGCGCGCACCTCATCGAGGAACCGGCGGTTGATCTCGTAGATGATCTCGAGGTGGCGGGGCAGCGATTCGCCGAACATCGCCAGCGGCCACGTCTCGAGCGCTTCGGGCAGCAACGTGTGGTTGGTGTATCCGAAGGTGGCCACCGTGATGTCCCACGCCTCGTCCCAACCGAGCCGGCGTTCGTCGACCAGCAGCCGCATCAGCTCGGCGACCCCGATGGATGGGTGAGTGTCGTTGAGCTGCAACGCGAATCGCTCGGGCAAATCACGCACCGAAGCGTCGGCTAGATCATCCATGATGTGTAGGACGTGCTGCAGCGAGCATGACACGAAGAAGTACTGCTGCAGCAGCCGAAGACGCTTGCCCGCCTCGGGTTCGTCGTTGGGATACAGCACCTTGGTGACGGTTTCCGAGTTGACCTCGTCCTCGACGGCCTTGTAATAGTCGCCGGTGTTGAAGGCCTCCAACGCGAACGACTTCACCGCCCGCGCGCTCCACAGGGTCAGGACGTTGCACGTGTTGACGCCGTAACCCTGGATCGGCGTGTCGTAGGCGACGCCCTTCAGGACCCGTCCCGGCACCCATCGGGCGCGGTCGTGGCCCGCCTCGTCCAGATAGTGCTCGACGTAGCCGCCCCAGTTGACCAGATAGTTCACGTCGGGTTTGGCGATCTCCCACGGGTTTCCCTTGTCCAGCCAGTTGTCGGTCTTCTCGACCTGCCAGCCGTCGTGGATCTCCTGATCGAAGATTCCGAACTCGTAGCGGATGCCGTAGCCGATGGCCGGACGCTCCAGAGTGGCCAGCGAGTCGAGGTAGCACGCGGCCAGCCGGCCCAGGCCGCCATTGCCCAGTCCCGGTTCTTCCTCGCAAGCCAGCACCACGTCAAGGTCCTGACCGAGCTCTTGCAGCGCGGCGCGCGTCGCCTCCTCGATGCCGAGGTTGATGAGGTTGCTGCCGAGTTGCGGACCCATCAGGAATTCAGCCGACAGGTAGCAGGTCACCTTCCGGCCGAGATCGAGCGATGTCTGCGTGGACGCCACCCGGTTGTCCTGCATACGGTCCCGCACGGCCAGCGCCGTCGCCCGGTAGAAGTGCTCAGGTTTCAAGGCCGCCGCGGGGCGACCGATCGAATAGCGCAGATGGTCGAGGATGCCCCGTCGCAACGCGTCGGCCGACAATCCGGTGCGGCTGCGTTCTTCCGTGCTGGCTGGTGTTTGAACCACGTCGGTCATGCGCGGAGTGTCGCAGGCGATGGCGTCGGTCGCATGAACGGCCGCCCACGATTTGGCGACGACACGGGCATCATGGAGCAATGCGGCGTGAAGTGAGCACCGGCGACGAGTTGCGCGCGATCGTCGGACATCCGAACTCCTACGTCGCGAACAAGGTGCGCGACCGGCTGTCGACCATCCACCGGGACTGGCTGGCGCAGTCCCCGCTGGGCTTCGTCGCGACGACCGATGCGCAGGGGCGCGTCGACGTATCTCCAAAGGGCGATCCACCCGGTTTCGTCCACATCCTCGA
>DATFFJ010000040.1:0-3771 GCA_035250065.1 Aeromicrobium sp.
GGAAGGCCAGCGAGTGGTGCCGCGGGTTGATCCCCAGGAAACGCAGCCACACCTTCGAGCCGGCGGGCTTGCCCACGAACTCGCCCGGCATGCTCATCGAGTCGCGGAGCCGGAAGCCCAGCGTCTCGGTGTAGAACCGCAGCGCCTCGACGTCATCGGTGACGGGCAGCACCACGTGGCCCATGCCCTGCTCGCCGGTGACAAACCGCTGGCCGTAGGGCGTGATGGCTTCCTTGCGCTCGTACGTGATGCCATGGAAGAGCTCGAAGACGTTGTCGAACGGGTCGCTGAACCGGATCATCTCCTGCACGCGGCGGTCGGCGAGTTCCTCGGGCGTTCCCTCCTCGAACTCGACGCTCGCGTTCTTGAGATGATCGCGCGCCGCATCGAGGGCGGCATGATCGGCCACCTCCCAACCCACGCAGGACAACTGGTCGTCGTCGGACGGGA
The DNA here is from genome assembly GCA_035250065.1 of Aeromicrobium sp. Classification (GTDB taxonomy): domain Bacteria; phylum Actinomycetota; class Actinomycetes; order Propionibacteriales; family Nocardioidaceae; genus Aeromicrobium. Next base: position 451 of record DATFFJ010000040.1, read on the forward strand.
CGATGACGACCCGTGCCGATACCTCGTCGATCCGGTAGTAGAGCTGTCCTTCGGTCGGGCCGGTGGTCCGCACGAGGCCCAATACCTTCTCGGCGAACAGCTCCCAGGCCGGAAGGTCTGTGCTCGCGACCCGGACGTAGCCCATCGACTTGATGTCAATCATGACTTCTCCCCCGATGTCTTTTCCTTGTGGCCGGCGAGGAACGTCGTGGCGACCTCGCGGAATTCGTCGGCGACTTCGAGCTGCGCCCAATGCCCGCTGCGCGGGAACACGTGCAACTGCGCGTTGGGGATCTGCTTGAGCGCGACCAGTGCGCCATCCAACGGGTTGACGCGGTCTTCGCGTCCCCACGTGAGCAGTACCCGGTGCCGGAGCTGGTGAACCTCACGCCAGAGCATGCCGTCCTCGACCCATTCCGGATTCCAGAACGACGCGCCCATGGACGCCATCGCCTCCCGCGCACCGGGTGCCGTGGCGTCGGCGAAGCGCTCCTCCACCAGCTCGTCGGTGACCAGCCGCTGGTCCACGACCATGGTCGAGATGAACGCCCGCAGCGCCTCCCGCGACGGGTCGGCGGCGAAGTCCATCAGCCGCTGGACGCCTTCGGTCGGGTCGGCGTGGAACAGATTGAGCGACAACCCGCCAGGGCCCATGAGCACGAGCCGGCCGACGCGCTCCGGGTACGACAGCGCAAGTCGCGTCGCCGTGCCACCGCCGAGGCTGTTGCCGAGGATATGGGCCTTCTCGATGCCCAGCTCGTCCATCAGCTGGACGACTGCGTCGGAGGCGAACCGGAAGTAGTTCGCCGTCACCGCGGGCTTGTCGGACTGGCCAAATCCCGGCTGGTCGACGAGAAGCGTCCGGAAGTTGGCCGCGAAGCCCGGGAGCGCGGGCCCGAAATTGGACCACGAGGATGCTCCGGGCCCGCCGCCGTGCAGCATGATCAGCGGCAATCCGCCACCCACGTCGGGCCTGGACTCCCCCGCCTCGTAGTAGTTGAGGGTGAGTTTGCCGGCCCCAAAAGATATGCGCTGGGATCGACGTGTCGCCTCCCGAGTGAAGGCTCCGTCACCAGGGCCGGACACGATCAGTACATCCCCGGATCGATCTTGTGCCCGAACTCGGAGGCGCCGAACATCTGCAGCGCCCGTTCGGGATCGTTGGCTGCGTGCACCCGGCCGGCATGGGCGTCGCGCCACGCCCGCTGCAGCGGCGTCCCGTTGGCAAGTGCGCGCCCGCCGGATGCCTCGAAGAGGCTGTCGATCGCGCCGATGGCGCGCGCGGTGCCGAGGACCTGGTCGCGACGGACACGGAGGCGCAGCGACAGCGGGATCTGCTCGCCCTTGGCCACATACTCCTGCTCCTCGCGGATGTTCTGCACGAGCAGCGCCCATGCCGCGTCGATTTCCGAGGACGCCTTGGCGATGCGCACGGCAGCGAACGGGTCGAGGGATGCCTTCTCACCGAGGTAGGCCGCGCGGACACGCTTCTGCTGCATCTCGACGTGGTCGGTGTAGGCGCCGGCGGCCATGCCCACGATCGGGGTGGCAATGGTCGTGGTGAACAGGGAGTGGAACGGCAGCTTGTAGAGATCGCCTGGATTCTGCTCCTGGCCCGGCCCGTAGCACCGGCCGGTGTCGCTCATCGAGAGGGTGAAGGTCTCGGGGACAAACGTCTCCTCGACGACGATGTCGTTGGAACCGGTGCCGGCGAGGCCGACCACGTTCCAGACGTCGACGATCTCGTACTTGTCCCGCGGGATGAGGAAGGTGCGGAAGTCGACGATCTGGTCGTCCTCGTTGAACACGAGTCCGCCCAGCAACACCCAGGTCGCGTGCGCGCAGCCGGAGGAGAAGCTCCAGCGTCCGGACAGGTTGAAGCCACCCTCGGTCTGCACGGCCTTGCCGGTCGGAGCGTACGACGAGGACGCGCGGACGTTGGTGTCCTCGCCCCAGACCGCTTGCTGCGCCTCGTCGGCGAAGAGCGCGATCTGCCACGGATGCACCCCGAGAACGCTGGAGACCCAGCCGGTGGAGCCACAGGCGCCGGCGATCTCCTTGACGCACGTGTAGAAGTCGATGGGGTCGCCCTCGAGCCCATCGAAGCGGCGTGGCTGGAGCAACCGGAAGAAGCCGGTCTCCTCCAGCTCCTTGATCGAGGAATCGGGAACGACCCTGAGCCGTTCAGTTTCATCGGCGCGCTCACGGAAGGTCGGCAGGAGGTCGCGGACGGCGTCCTTTACGCTCTGGGCTTCGCTCATGGGGGTAATACTAGAACACGTTCTACTATTGTGCTAGAACTACTCCGTGGAACCAGAGTTCGATGTGATCGTCGTTGGCGCTGGTGGTGCGGGAATGACGGCTGCCCTGGCAGCCAGTCGCCGGCACGGCCTGAGCACGCTGGTCATCGAGAAGAGCCCGTATTTCGGCGGCTCGACGGCCCGCTCCGGCGGAGGCGTCTGGATTCCGGGCAATTACGCCCTCCAGGCGGCCGGGCAGGTTGACCAGGACGACCTTGAGGCGGCCAAGACCTATCTCGACGCGATCGTCGGCGACGTCGTCCCCAAGGTCCGCCGCGACACGTACATCGACCGTGGTCCCGAGGTCATGGACTTCATCAAGGCGAACACGCCGGTGCGGTTCCAGTGGGTGCCCGACTACGCCGATTACCTGCCCGAGCAGCCGGGCGGCCGCCCGGCTGGGCGCAGTGTCGAGCCGGTCCCGATGGATGCACGTTTCCTCGGCGATGAGCTCGAGCGCCTGCACCCGCCGTACACGAAAGCCCCGGCGAACCTCATCGTCACCCAAGCCGACTTCCGCAAGCTCAGCCTTGGGCTGCGCACCGTCAAGGGCCCAGTCACGATGGTCAAGGTCCTGGTGAAGCGCCTCTGGGCGATGGCCACCGGCAAGAAGATGTACGCGATGGGCAATGCAGTCGCCATCGGCCTGCGCCAGGGCCTCGCCGACGCTGGCGTGGTCGTCGAGTACGACGCCGAGCTTGCTGAACTGGTCGTCGAGAATGGCCGCGTCGTCGGACTTGTGGTCCGGCAAGGGGAATCGCTGCGAACCGTCCGGGCTCGGCGGGGCGTCATCCTCGCGTCGGGCGGCTTCGAGCACAGCCAGGAGCTGCGCGAGAAGTTCCTCCCGCAGCCGACCTCACACGACTGGTCGACCGGTGCGCCGTCCAACACCGGCGGTGGCATGCTGGCCGGCACGGCCGCCGGCGCGGCGACCGACCTGCTCGACGACGCCTGGTGGGGTCCGACGATCCCGCTGCCGGGCCGCGCGTGGTTCTGCCTGGCCGAGCGCAACCTGCCCGGC
>DATFFJ010000041.1:0-2870 GCA_035250065.1 Aeromicrobium sp.
CGGGCTGTCCCAGTTGCACCAGCTGCGGGGTCGCGTGGGCCGTGGCCGCGAGCGGGCCTATGCCTACTTCCTGTACCCACCAGACAAGCCACTCACCGAAACCGCGCATGATCGACTGGCCACCATCGCCCTGCACAACGAGCTTGGCGGCGGCATGCACGTGGCGATGAAGGACCTCGAGATCCGCGGCGCCGGCAACCTGCTCGGCGGCGAGCAGTCCGGCCACATAGCCGACGTCGGATTCGACTTGTACGTCCGACTGGTGGGCGAAGCGGTCTCCGAGTTCAAGTCTGACGGCGCCAGCACGCCGGAACGCGATGTCACGGTCGAGCTCCCGATCGAGGCGCACCTGCCGCTCGACTATGTGCCGAGTGAGCGCCTGCGCCTCGAGATGTACAAGCACCTGGCCGCGGTCCGGGCGGACGAGGACGTCGACGCGCTGCTGGCCGAGATGGTGGATCGCTACGGTGAACCGCCGGACGTGGTCGCGGCCTTGCTGGACGTCGCTCGCCTGCGCGTTCGCCTGCGCCAGGCCGGCATCACCGAGGTGACGTCGGCCGGTTCGAACATCCGGTTCGCCGGCGTCGACCTCCCGGAGTCGGCGCAACTCCGGCTGAAGCGGGTTTACAACGGCCTGTACAAGCCCACGACGCACGTCGCCCTCGTTCCGCATCCCAAGACCGCGGCACTCGGGGGACGCCCCATCGCCGGGCGTGAGCTGATCGAGTGGGTGCACGGCGTCGCTGACGCGATGGTGCCGGCGCCTGTCTCGTAGGGTCGACGCATGCGCATCCTCGTGCTCAGTCCTCGGATCCCGGTCGGACTGATGACCGCCGCGGCCTGGGATGCGGTTCGGAGTGCGTCGAGCGTGGTCGCTGCCGCGGATGGCCCGCACGTCCAAGCACTCCGCGATGCCGGCGTCGATGCCATCATCGGGTCCCGCCCCGAGGGGGACGGCATCTGGATCCCCGAGCCCGGCGACGCGAGTTGGGCTGTTGAGCTCGCTGAATCGATGCTGGACTCCGGGGAGGATGACGAGTTCGAGATCATCTCCGGTTCCTTCGACCCGCCCGGAGCCCGCTTCCTGGATCTGGTCGAGGTCATGCGGCGCCTGCGGCGCGACTGCGCCTGGACGCGCGAGCAGACACACCAGTCGCTGGCTCCCTACCTCGCCGAGGAGTCCGGGGAGGCGCTCGAAGCCATCGAGTCCGGCGACACCGACCACCTTCGCGAAGAGCTGGGGGACCTCTTGCTGCAGGTGGTGTTCCACGCGGTCATCGCGGGCGAGGAAGCCCCCGGTTGGGACGTCGACGACGTCGCCGCCGACATCACTGAGAAGCTCGTCCGCCGCAACCCGCACGTGTTCGGCGACTCGACGGCGTCCACGATCGACGAGATCGCCGAGCAGTGGGAACGCATCAAGGCGGAGGAGAAAGGGCGCGGCTAGGCTGGGGTCCCCACGCGCCGCAGGGTGCGGGGGAGTCGGACCGGAAGACCTACGAGGAGCAGAGCCTTGGCCAGCATCGAAGCCGTCGGCGCCCGCGAGATCCTTGACTCGCGCGGCAATCCCACCGTCGAGGTCGAGGTTGCCCTCGACGACGGAACGATTGGCCGCGCGGCAGTTCCGTCCGGTGCCTCGACCGGTGAGTTCGAGGCTGTTGAGCTGCGCGACGGCGGTGCTCGCTACCTCGGCAAGGGCGTCCAGAAGGCCGTGGCCGCGGTGAACAAGACGCTCGGCCCGGCGTTGGCCGGCTTCGACGCCGACGACCAGCGAGCCATCGACCAGTCCCTGCTGGCGCTCGATGGCACGGACAACAAGGCCAAGGTCGGCGCCAACGCCATCCTTGGCATCTCGCTGGCGGCGGCCAAGGCCGCTGCTGAATCGGCGCGCCTGCCCCTGTTCCGCTACGTCGGCGGTCCGAACGCGCATGTCCTGCCCGTTCCGATGATGAACATCCTCAACGGCGGAGCGCACGCTGACTCGAACGTCGACGTCCAGGAGTTCATGGTCGCCCCGATCGGTGCAGAGTCCTTCGCCGAAGCGCTCCGCACCGGCGCCGAGGTGTATCACGCCCTCAAGTCGGTCCTGAAGGCCGAAGGGCTTTCCACCGGACTCGGCGACGAAGGCGGCTTCGCTCCCAGCCTGTCGTCCAACCGAGCTGCACTCGACCTCATTGCCACCGCGATCGACAAGGCCGGCTTCAAGCTCGGTTCGGAGGTGGCGCTGGCGCTCGACGTCGCATCCAGCGAGTTCTGCGAGAAGGCCGTCTACACGTTCGAGGGCAAGGAGCGTTCGGCGTCGGAGATGTCCGAGTACTACGCCGAGTTGGTGGACTCCTACCCGATCGTCTCGATCGAGGACCCCCTGGACGAGAACGACTGGGAGGGCTGGATCGGTCTGACCTCCGACCTCGGCGACAAGGTGCAGCTCGTGGGCGATGACCTCTTCGTCACCAACGTGGAGCGCCTGACGCGGGGCATCAGCGAGGGCGCCGCCAATGCGCTGCTCGTCAAGGTCAACCAGATCGGCTCGCTCACCGAGACCCTCGACGCAGTCGACCTGGCGCACCGTCACGGCTTCGCGTCGATGATGAGCCACCGCTCCGGTGAGACCGAGGACGTCACCATCGCCGACCTCGCCGTCGCCACGAACTGCGGTCAGATCAAGACCGGCGCGCCCGCGCGCTCCGACCGCGTCGCCAAGTACAACCAGTTGCTGCGGATCGAGGAAATGCTGGGAGGTTCGGCCACCTACGCCGGTGCGTCGGCGTTCCCGCGTCTGTCCCTCTGAGGGACCATGGGCGGGTGAGCCCCAGCTCGAAACGCGGCCGCCAGTCGCACAGCCGCCCGACCAACCGCCGTCCGGCGGG
>DATFFJ010000042.1:0-11598 GCA_035250065.1 Aeromicrobium sp.
CGTCGTCACCGGCCAACATCGAGTGGTATCTCGCGAACATCGGCAAGCGGACCATCGGACCGGACAAGGTCAACCAACTCCGGCACGCCCGCTTCCTGCAGAGCCCCGACGGCGTCCTCGACCTGATGGACAAGCATCGCGCGATCCTGGCGCCCAAGTTCGCGGCGGTGCTCGAGATTCTTGAGTCGCGGCTCGGCCCACACGACGTGGCCACCTGGTCGGTGCCCAAGGGCGGCTACTTCATCAACCTCGACGTGGTCGAAGGGACGGCCGCTCGTGTCGTCCAACTCGCCAAGGAGGCCGGCATCGCCCTGACGCCGGCCGGTTCCTCCTTCCCGTACGGGAAGGATCCGCTGGATCGAAACATCCGGCTGGCGCCGTCGTTCCCGACGATCGAGGAGCTGCGGACCGCCATGGACGGCGTCGCCACGTGCGTGCTGCTCGCCGCGGCCGAGAAGTCGTTGGCCTGAACCGTGCGCGTCCTGGTGGCGCCGGACAAGTTCGCCGGGACGCTGACGGCGCGCGAGGCCGCGGCGGCGATCGCCGACGGGTGGCGCCGGTGCTCACCGGGCGATGAGGTCACGGTTCTCCCGATGTCCGATGGCGGACCAGGATTCGTCGACGTCACGGGGCAGCGCCCCGACGCGCACACCATTCATGTGGAGGCGGCGCACTTCGTGGGCCTCGACCGCGGCCTCGACCCATGGAACGCCTCGACGTACGAGCTGGGCGTCGCCGTTCGGGAGGCAGCGAAGCAGGCCCGGCGGATTCGGGTCGGCCTGGGCGGCACGCGCACGATCGACGGGGGAGCCGGGTTCCTCGGCGCACTCGGTGCGACGGCCGACGTGCCACTCGACGCCGGGCCGGCCGGCCTGCGCGGAATCACCGAGGTCGACCTGGAGCCGGCTCGCGCCTTGTTGAGTGCTGTCGACCTGGTCGGGGCCGCCGACGTCGACGTGCCGTTGCTCGGGTTGTTTGGCGCGGCCAAGAACTTCGGCCCGCAGAAGGGATTGTCAGAGGACGACATCCTGGCCGTCGACCGGATCCTCGACGACCTCGTCGTGGCGGCGCTGGGTTCGCGGCCGGCCGACCGTCGGCTCGCGGAGGCTCCCGGCGCCGGCGCGGCTGGCGGACTCGGGTTCGCCTTCCTTGCGTTGGGCGAGCGCATCGTCCGTGGGGTTGACCTGGTGGCCGACGCGGTTGGGCTCGCCCAGTCCTGCGCCGACCACGACCTCGTGCTGACGGGCGAAGGGACGTTCGACCACACGTCCCGTTCCGGCAAGGTCGTCTACGGCGTGGCCCAGGCGGCTGCCGGCGCGGCGCGCCCGTGCGTCGTTCTTGCTGGTCAAGTGACGGTGGGAGCGCGCGAAAGCCGGGCGATGGGCGTCGATGCCGCGTATGCGATGGCCGATCTCGTCGGTCTCGAGGCCGCCATGGCCGAGCCGGGGCAGTCGCTGGAGCGGCTCGCCGAGCGGACGGCACGCACGTGGTCAATCCGCGCGTGAGATTCGCCCAGAAGAATGGGCACCGTAGGATGGGAACAGATAGGGCGGGTCGCGTGTTGACCCCACCCGAAGACCCATGACCCACGACAGGGAGATCTGATGAGCGGCTGCGGATGCGGACACGCGCACGGCGGACACGGTGAACAAGGTGCCGTTGGCGGGCACAACCACGGCGCTGCCCAGGCGGCTGGTGGAACGGCGACCGCCGTCAAGTTGGAGACCACCGTCCAGACCGACGGCGTCACGCTGAGCGACGGCGCCGCCGGCAAGGTCAAGAGCCTGCTCGAGCAAGAGGGCCGGGACGACCTCGCCCTGCGCATCGCGGTCCAGCCCGGTGGCTGCTCCGGCCTGCGCTACCAGCTCTTCTTCGACGAGCGCACACTCGACGGCGACACCATCCGAGACTTCGACGGCGTCAACGTCGTCGTCGACCGCATGAGCCTGCCGTACCTGCATGGCGCGACGATCGACTTCGTCGACACGATCGAGAAGCAGGGCTTCACGATCGACAACCCGAACGCGTCGGGTTCCTGCGCCTGTGGAGACAGCTTCCACTGATCGAACGTCGAAGGGCCCGGCTCCGGCCGGGCCTTTCGCATGCCTACCGCGAGGTCGGTGGCTCGATGCTGCAGGCCGCCGGGCCAGGGAGGCGATACCGGTTGCGGGCTACGAGCCCGTAGCCGACCTCGGCGAGGTTTCGGATGACAGGAAGCCGCATCAGCATGGCGAGTAGCGGCCAGCCGCGACCGCATTCCCGCAACACGGCAGCCACCGCGGCCGCGCCGCGGCTGACCTTTCCATCGGCTCCGACGCAGTGCACGGCCTCGGCGGCGGCGTCCTCGGTGATGCCGTAGGCCGCCAGGTCGGCGCGCTGGAACGGCTCAAAGCGCACGTCACTGCGGCGAGACGCCCAGTCAACGCAGCGGCTGCAGAAGCCGCAGTCGCCGTCGTAGATGCATAAAGCCGCCACGGTGCCAGCCTACGCCGGGGACATGGGTACGCTGCTGCGGTGCGAATTGCCGTGTGCGGATCTGTTGCCACTGACCACCTGATGACCTTCCCCGGCCGGTTTGAGGACTCGATCGTCCCGGACCAGCTGGACAAGATCGCGCTGTCCTTCCTGGTGGACGACCTCGAGGTCCGTCGCGGAGGCACCGGCGCCAACATCGCCTTCAGCTTGGCGAAGCTCGGCCACCGTCCGCTGCTCGTCGCCTCGGTCGGCAAGGACTTCGACAGTGAGTACCGCGGCTGGCTGGACGCCGCCGGCGTCGACACCTCGGCCGTGCGGGTCTCCGAAACCCGCCACACCGCGCGCTTCGTCTGCACGACCGATTCGGCGCTCGCGCAGATCTCCTCCTTCTATCCGGGCGCGATGTCCGAGGCCGACAGCATTGACCTTGCCGCGCTTGGCGAGTTCGACCTCGTCCTGATCTCCCCGGACGATCCGGCCGCGATGGTGCGCCACACGGCCAGCTGCCGTGACCGAGGCGTGCCGTTCGCGGCCGACCCCTCGCAGCAGCTCGCGTTCGCCGACGGCGACATGATCCGTGACCTCATCGACGGTGCTACGTACCTGTTCAGCAACGACTACGAGTCCGCGCTGATCGAGAAGAAGACCGGCTGGACGTCGGAGGACGTCCGGTCCCGCGTGACCACCCAGGTCACCACGCGCGGCAAGGACGGGGTCAGCATCTACCTGCCCGACGGCGAGGTCGTCGAAGTCTCGGCCATTCCGGGCGTCACGGCCGTCGACCCCACCGGCGTCGGGGACAGCTTCCGGGCCGGTTATCTGGCCGGCGTCGCGGCCGGGCTGGGCGTCGAGCGTTGCGCTCAGGTGGGCTGCACGATCGCCTCATTCGTGGTCGAAACCACCGGTACGCAGGAATATCAACTCGACCGCGACGCCTTCCTGAATCGGCTCGGCGACGCCTACGGCGAGGACGCACGTGCCGACGTCGGCGCGGCCCTCGCATTGTCCTGAACCAAGCCGCACCTCACGGCCTGTCACGCGTTGCCCTGCAGTAGTCTGCGGGGTGTCGAATCACGAACCAGAAAGGCGCCTCGTGGGTCGGATCCTCCGTAGACCGCTGGGGGCGGCGAGCATTTCCGCCGCCGTGCTTGTCCTCAGCGGCTGCTCGCCATACGACAAGTCCGACATCAAGCGGCTGGCGCTTCCGGTGCCGGCCAGCGACCGGACGGATCCGGTGTGGGACCTCTGGCTCGGCGCATGGATCGCAACCCTGGTCGTGTTCCTGCTGGTCTTCGGCCTGATGGTTTACGCGATGATCCGCTTCCGGAAGCGGGATGACAACCCGCCGCCGCAGATTCGGTACCACCTCCCGCTCGAGGTTCTGTACACGATCGCGCCGTGCATCATCGTCGCCGTCTTCTTCTTCCACACCGTCACGGCACAGAACGCCATCCTCAAGGAAGTCAAGAATCCCGACCACGAGATCACGGTCGTCGGAAGCAAGTGGCAGTGGGCGTTCGACTACCTCGACGAGAAGGCCGTCGACGGCGACGACACCTTCGACGTCGGCACCCCGGCCGACCCGGCCAACCTGTACCTGCCGGTGAACGAATCGGTGCGGTTCGTCCTCAAGTCGCCGGACGTCATCCACTCGTTCTGGATCCCGGAGTTCTACTTCAAACTCGACGTCATTCCGGGCAAGAAGCCGTTCAACCAGTTCGACGTGACGCCGACGCGTGAGGGTACGTTCACGGGTCGCTGTGCCGAGCTGTGCGGCCTCTACCACTCGCGCATGATCTTCAAGGTCCACGTCGTGTCGCGGGCCGAGTTCGACAAGCACCTGACTGAGTTGAAGAAGCTCGGGCAGGTCGGTGCTCCGGTCGGCGCCGAACGCGCCGACACGATCGCCGGCCTGGAGAGCGGAGGCGAGCACTGATGGCAACCACGGCAGCGTTCGAAAGTGGGCAGGCTGTCCCGCGCGAACTGACCCTCGGTCAACGGATCGTCAAGGTCATCACGACGACTGACCACAAGGTCATCGGCAACCTCTACTTCGTCACGTCCTTCGGGTTCTTCATCATCGGCGGCATCATGGCGCTGCTCATCCGCGCCAATCTCGCGCAGCCGGGCTCCAAAGTCCTCAGCGACGACATGTACAACCAGCTGTTCACGATGCACGGCACGATCATGCTGCTGCTCTTCGCGACGCCGCTGTTCTTCGGCTTCGGCAACGCGGTCATGCCGCTGCAGATCGGCGCGCCGGACGTCGCCTTCCCGCGCCTCAACATGTTCAGCTACTGGCTGTACCTGTTCGGCGGGCTCATCACGGTCAGCGGCTTCATCGCACCCGGCGGCGCGGCCGCGTTCGGCTGGTTCGCCTACACGCCGCTCAGCGACGCCATCAACTCGCCCGGAATCGGCGGCGACCTCTGGATCATGGGCCTGTACATGGCCGGTCTGGGCACCATCCTCGGCGCGGTCAACTTCGTCACCACGATTTTCACCATGCGCGCTCCCGGCATGACGATGTTCCGGATGCCGATCTTCGTCTGGAACACGCTGGTCACCGGCATGCTGGTGCTGATCGTGTTCCCGATCTTCGCTGCGGCGCTGCTGGCGCTGGAGGCGGACCGCAAGCTCGGCGCGCACGTCTTCGACGCGGCCAACGGCGGCGCGATCCTGTGGCAGCACGTGTTCTGGTTCTTCGGCCACCCCGAGGTCTACATCATCGCGCTGCCGTTCTTCGGCATCATCACCGAGGTTCTCCCGGTCTTCAGCCGCAAGCCGATCTTCGGCTACGTCGGACTCGTCGGCGCCACGCTGGGTATCGCGGCCCTGTCGGTCGCCGTGTGGGCGCACCACATGTTCGTCACCGGTGCCGTCGATCTGGCTTTCTTCTCCTTCATGACGTTCCTCATCGCGGTGCCCACGGGCGTGAAGTTCTTCAATTGGATCGGCACGCTCTGGGGGGGAAGTCTGACGTTTGACACCCCGATGATCTTCTCGCTGGGCTTCCTCACGACCTTCCTCTTCGGCGGTCTGACCGGCATCATCCTCGCCTCGCCGGCCCTCGACTTCCAGCTCTCGGACAGCTATTTCGTCGTGGCGCATTTCCACTACGTGGTCTTCGGCACCGTCGTCTTCGCGATGTTCGCCGGCTACTACTTCTGGTGGCCGAAGCTGACCGGGCGCATGCTGGACGAGCGGCTCGGCAAGATCCACTTCTGGCTGCTCTTCATCGGCTTCCACCTGACGTTCCTGGTGCAGCACTGGCTCGGCGTGGAGGGCATGCCGCGTCGCTACGCCGACTACGGCGTCACCGACGGCTTCACGACGCTGAACGAGGTCTCCTCGATCGGAGCCTTCCTGCTGGGCGCTTCGACGCTGCCGTTCCTGTACAACGTCTGGAAGAGCCGCAATGCGCCGCTCGTCGGCCGGGATGACCCGTGGGGTTGGGGCCGTTCGCTCGAATGGGCCACCAGCTGCCCGCCGCCGCGGCACAACTTCGTCTCGCTGCCGCGGATCCGTTCGGAGAGCCCGGCCTTCGACCTCCATCACCCGGAGCTCGCCGAACTCGAGATCATCAACCCCCAAGCGGACGCTGCCGCACCTCACGGTGAACATGCAGACGAGAGGGCGACGGAAGGTGACAAAGCGTGAAGGCTGAATCCTGGATCATCGTGTCGATCGCCATCTTCTGTGCCCTCGTGGCGCCGATCTACTGGTGGATCACGTACGACTGGACCGGCACGACCGCGCTCGTCATGACGACGCTGCTGTGTACGTTGCTCGGCTTCTACCTGATCGTCGTGGCCAGGCAGATCCCGGCCCGGCCGGAGGACCGGCTCGACGCCGAGATCGTCGAAGGCGCCGGCGAGCTCGGCTTCTTCCCGCCCTACAGCTGGTGGCCGTTGTACTGCTCGCTTGCCTTCACGGCGATCGTGCTCGGCGTCGTCATCGGGTGGTGGCTGTTCATCATCGGTGCGGCGATCGGCCTGTTCACCCTCATCGGCTGGATCTACGAGTACTACCGCGGAGTGCACGCTCACTGAGTCGTCTTGTCTCGACGGGTCCAGACGGCTCGGCGACCCTTTCGGCGGCTCACCTAAGATGGAGCGTGTGACCCGCCGTTCCTTGCTCCCTGCGGTTGGGGGCGCGTTCGCGCTCATCGCGGCGTTGTCGGGCTGTGGGGTGTTCTCGGACAAGGCGAAAGAACCCGAGAAGCCCGCCATCGAGTTCAAGAGCAACGTTTCGGCTGGTCAGGACGATGTCACGGTCGACACTCTCGTGCGCGTCTCGTCATCCAACGCCACCATCACCGCGGCCTCACTGAAGTCAGCTGAGGGTGCCATTGACGTCGCGCAGCAGGGCGATGTTTGGGTGGCCGAATCACGCCTGGAGCCGGGCACCGACTACGTCCTGACGGCCGTGGGCAAGGCTGCGGATGGCACGACGGAGACGCTCAAGCGCTCGTTTCGGACTCATGCCCTGACCCTCAATGAGCAGACGTATCCGTCGGTTTCGCCATTGACCAGCGACACCGTCGGCGTGGCGATGCCGATCATCGTCCGCTTCGATCTTCCGGTTCAGAACCGCGAGCTGTTCGAGAAGAACATGACCGTCGAGTCATCCCAACCGGCAGAGGGACGCTGGGCGTGGTTCGGCGATCAGGAGGTCCACTATCGGACCAAGGACTACTGGCCCGCCAACACTGACGTCACGGTCAAGATCATGGTCAACAGCCTGCCGGCCGGCAACGGCATCTACGGCCAGCAGGACCAGGTGGTCAAGTTCCACGTCGGGCGCAAGCTCGTCGGCTACGTCGACGTCGACCGCTACACGCTGACGGTCAAGGCGGACGACCGCGTGCTCCGCACCATTCCGGTGTCGACGGGTGACAGCGAACACCGCAGCCGCCAAGGCACCAAGGTCATCATGGAGAAGCTGCGCAAGGTCGACATGGACGCAGCGACCACCGGCGTCGACTCCGAGGATGACGACTACTACGACCTCGAGGACGTCGAGTACGCGATGCGGCTCACCAACTCGGGTGAGTTCCTGCATGCGGCTCCGTGGTCGGTCGCCTCCCAGGGGCGCGCCAACGTCAGCCACGGGTGCACCGGCATGAGCACGGCGAACGCAGAGTGGTTGTTCGGCCAGATGAAGAAGGGTGACCCGGTCGAGTACACCGGCAGCCCGCGGCCGATCGAGCAGGGCAATGGCTGGACCGACTGGAACATCGATTGGGACGACTGGGTGAAGAGGTCGGCGCTCACGGTGACGCCGACTCCACCGCCCACAGCGACGCCGTCACTGTCGCCGAGCAACCCAACGTCCACGATCACCGCAGCGCCCGGGCCGGGAGCCTCAACGACGCTCCCCAACGGCATCCGCCTCCGCGACTAGCCGCGCAAGGGTCGTCGCCGACAAACCAAGCTCAGTGGGACTTGGGGATGCCAGTCTCGCTGACGCCTTGGAACTCCTCACCGAGGGCCAGCGGGTGTCCCTCGTAGTCGGCGAAGTGCTCGGATGCGTGCTCGATGTCGAGCGCGGTCGGCTTGTCCACGGCGCCGTAGTAATAGAACTTCGCCAACTTGTAGCGGAGCCTGGCGAGCCCGTAGCGCTTGTCCCGCACCCCATTGGGATCGTGCTTGTAGGGCGACTCGAGCAGCGGCTTGTCAGCGCGTCTGGTCAGCTTGTACTGCTCCGTGGATTCCAGGGGGGCGTGCCGCTCGGCGTAGCCTCCCTCGACGGACCGCTCGATGACGCCGGTCTCGATGCCATGCAGGATCCGGTCCGCATCCGCCCGCTGGAGGCCGATGCAGATCCGGCGCGTTACGTAGAACGCGATGATCGGCAGGACGATCCACGCGATGCGCGAGAACACGGTGATGGAGTTCAGGCTCAACTGGAACTTCGTGGCCACGATGTCGTTGCCGCCGGCGATCCAGAACACCGCGTACATCGTGATGCCGGCCACGCCGAACGCCGTGCGGGTGGGAACGTCGCGCGGACGCTGCAGCAGGTGGTGCTCACGCTTGTCGCCGCTGATCCAGTTCTCGATGAAGGGCCACACGCCCAAGAGGCCGAACAGGGTCATCAGCAGCATGACCGCCGGGATGAACACGTTGAGCGACCAGGTGAAGCCGAGGGCATTGAACTCCCAGTTCGGCATGATGCGCACGGCTCCTTCGACGAAGCCCATGTACCAGTCCGGCTGGGAACCGGCTGTGACCTCCGACGGGTTGTACGGGCCGTAGACCCAGATCGGGTTGATCTGGAAGGTGGCGCTCATCAGTGCCGTGAAGCCGAACACGATGAAGAAGAAGCCGCCCGCCTTGGCCGCGTACTGGGGGAGCAGCGGGTAGCCGACGACGTTGTCGTTGGTGCGCCCGGGGCCTGGCCACTGCGTGTGCTTCTGGTACACGAGGAGCATCATGTGTGCGGCAATGAGGCCGAGCAGGAGGCCGGGAATGATGAAGACGTGCGCGATGTACAGGCGCGGGATGATGAGGTCGCCGGGGAACTCACCGCCGAAGACGAAGAATTCGATGTAGGAGCCCACCAGTGGGATCGAGCGGATCAGACCGTCGACGAAGCGAAGTCCGGTGCCGGACAGCAGGTCGTCAGGCAGCGAGTAGCCGGCGAAACCCTCGATCAGCGCGAACTGGAAGAGTCCGAGGCCGATCAGCCAGTTCACTTCACGCGGCTTGCGGTAAGCGCCGGTGAAGAGGATACGCAGCAGGTGCACCACGATGGCGGCGACGAACAGCATCGCGGCCCAGTGGTGGATCTGGCGCATCAGGAGGCCGCCACGGACTTCGAAGGAGATGTCGAGCGTCGACGCGAATGCCTTGGACATCTCCAAGCCGCGCAGCGGCTGGTAGGAGCCGTCGTACACGACATCGGCCATGCTCGGCTGGAACCAGAGCGTCAGGAACGTGCCCGACAACAGCAGGACGATGAACGACCAGAGCGCGATCTCGCCGAGCATGAAGGACCAGTGCTCCGGGAACACCTTGCGCAGCGGCATCAGCTTGTTGCTCGCCGCGAGCCCCATCCGGTCGTCCATCCATTCGACCGGTCCTGAGGCCTTCTTGCCGAAGTCGGTCGTCTCGACGGGCTTGTATGCCTTGTTCTTAGCCATTGCGCTGGTCCAACTTCTTCTGGTCGCGGGCGAGCTCTGGGTAGCTCGGCGCGATGATCTCCTGGAAGTCGCTCAGAGCGATCAGGTAGCCATCGGCGTCGATCCCGAGCGGCAACTGGGGAAGCGGTCGCTTGGCGGGTCCGAACACCACCTTGCCATTGTCGGCGAGGTCGAAGGTCGACTGATGGCACGGGCACAACAGGTGGTGCGTCTGCTGCTCCCACAGGCTGATGGGGCAGCCGACGTGCGTGCAGATCTTGGAGTAGCACAGGATGCCGTCGATAGCCCAGTTCTCGCGGCCCTTGGGCTGGCGAATGGCCTCGGGGCGCATGCGCACGACGATCACGGCGGCCTTGGACTTCGCCTGCAGCAATTCGGTGCCGTGAATCACGTGTTCGCCGTGCTCGTCGACCTCGAAGAAGACCTCGGGCTCGGCGTTGACCAGCTGACCGACCTCAAGGTCGGCCGGCTTGATCGGCGTGCCGGAGACGTCGTTGACCACGCGCATGCCCTTGCGCCAGACCGTGTTGCGGTGGCCGTGGGGGAGTGGGCCGAGGTCGCGTAGGGCGACGATTGCCGGCACGCCAAGCGCACCGACTCCGAGGATGAGGCTGTTCCGGATGAGCGGGCGACGGGCGACGCCTGACTCCTCGAGCCCGGCGTTCAACGCGGCCAGCGCCTCGGTGCGATCCTCCTCGGAGGACGCGCTCGCGTGGCGCATCTCGACGATCTCGTGGTCGCCCATGAGCTGCTTGGCCCAGCGGATGATGCCCGAGCCGATGAGCAGGAGGGCGCCGCCGAGGGTCGCGCCCAGGGCGAAGTTCAGCGCCGACCAGCCGAGGAACGTCTGGTCCTTGTCGATGGTGAAGTACGCGACGCCGAAACCGACGGACAACAGGGCAGCCAGCAGGAACATTGCGGCGATCTGGCGCTCGGCACGCTTCTCCAGCGCCGGGTCGACGTCCGTCGGCCGGTACAGGTGCTCCGGCAGGCCCGGATCGGCAACCGGCTCATGTTCGAGCTTCTCGATCATGTCGCTCATCGACTACTCACGACCCCTCTTGACGCGTGCGCCGTGTGCGCCGATCCACACGGCGAAGATCGTCAGGACACCGATACCCACGATGAAGGTGAACAGGCCCTCGGCGACCGGCCCGATTCCGCCGCCGGCGAGGCCGCCGTACTTCGGCTGGTTCTGGATCGTCTTGACGTAGGCGATGACGTTGCGCTTGTCCTCCGGCGTGATGACGTCGTCGGAGAAGACCGGCATCTGCTGAGGACCGGTTTGCATGGCCTCGTAGATGTGCTTCGCCGAGACGCCCTTCAGCGTGGGTGCGTACCGGCCGTTGGGCAGGGCGCCGCCGGCGCCGACCGAGTTGTGACAGGCGGTGCAGTTCGTGCGGAAGAACTCGCCGCCTTCGCGGATCTCGTCGGCGGACGCCTTCTTCCAGTCGAGGTACTCGGCCTCGGGGATCGCCGGGCCAGGCCCGAGGGAGGCGATGTACGCCGCAACCTGCGCGGTCTCCTCCTCATTCAGGACAGGCTCCTTGCGCGGCGCCTGCGGACCGGTCAGGGCCATGGGCATGCGGCCGGTGCCGACCTGGAAGTCGACGGCTGCTGCGCCGACGCCGATGAGGCTCGGGCCATAGTTCCCACCGGCCTTGGTGGTGATCCCCTCGGCGTTCTTGCCATGGCAGCTGGCGCAGCTGATCAGGTACAGGTCGCGGCCGGCCTCGATGTCGCGGGCTGAGGCTTCCTCGGCGACAGCAGACTTGGGCGCGAACGTCGCGTACAGCCCGCCGATCACAATCAAGCCGAGCAGCAACACGGCCAGACCGGCGAACCGGTGGCGACGTCGGGTGGAGAGTTTCCGCACCGAGAACCTCATTCTTTCTGTGGTCGAGCCAGACTATCGACCGGTTGCCGTCAGGGGTCAGCGGATCATGTAGATGGTGGCGAACAGCCCCACCCACACG
>DATFFJ010000043.1:0-2958 GCA_035250065.1 Aeromicrobium sp.
TGCGGCTACGTTGACGTCGGTGGCGACCACCGAGGCGCCGTCGGCGAGCAGCAGCTTGATCAGCTGGTAGCCGACCTTCCCGACACCTTCGACGCCGACGACGCGGCCGGCGAGGCTCGGGGTGCCCCACTTCTGCTGGGCGCCGGCGCGCATGCCCTGGAAGACGCCGAGGGCGGTCATCGGGGCGCTGTCGCCGGATCCGCCGGCGGCGGTGTTGCGTCCGACGACGTGGTCGGTGGCGCGGCCCATAACATCGAGGTCGTCGGAGTTGGTGCCCACGTCGCCGGCGGTGATGTAGCGACCGCCGAGGGTCTGCACGAAGCGGGCGTACGCCTCGAGCAGCGCCTCCGACTTGGCGGTGGCGGGGTCGCCGATGATGACGGCCTTGCCGCCGCCGAGGTCGACTCCGGCGATCGCCGACTTGTACGTCATGCCCCGCGACAGCCGCAGGACGTCCTTGAGGGCGGCGGCCTCGTCGGCGTACGGGTAGAAACGGGTGCCGCCGAGCGCCGGCCCGAGGGTGGTGTCGTGGATCGCGACGATCGCCTTGAGTCCGGTGGCGGGGTCCTGGAAGAACGTCACCTGTTCGTGCGCGGTGTCGGTGGGGAAATCGGTCCGTTCGAACACTCCGGCGTTCTGGAGCGGTGCGGTGTCGTGACGTTCCGCGGTGAGAGTCATGTCTTCTCAGGACCTTTCCGAAGGGGTGGCAATCGTGATGGTGGAGGTGTCGACGCCGAGTTCGGCGAGACGCTGGAGGTAGACGGTGACATTGCGCAGCTTGACGTCCTCGTAGCCCCGGACGAGGTCGGGTGTCGCGGCGATCAGCGTGGCGGTGTCGTAGGTGTCGGCGGTGAGGTCGGCGATCAGGCCGGCGACCGTGGTTTCGTAGTGCGCGAGCAGTTGACGCTCGAGCCGACGGACCTTGGCGTAGCCGAACGGGTCGAACGCGGTGCCGCGCAGGAACTTCGCCTTGGCGAGAGTCTTGAGCGCCACGTGCGAGCGGGGGCCGAATCCGATCTTGGACTTGCGGCCCATCGCCTTGAGAACGGGCGGGTGCAGCTTGTAGGTGAGCTTGCCCGCGCCGGGGACCTCGCCGGCCGCGGCGTCGAGGAAGGCCTGGTCGGTGAGCATCCGGGCCACTTCGTACTCGTCCTTGTAGGCGGTGAGCTTGTGCAGCCCGGCGGCGACGGCCTCGCTGAACTCGGTCCGGTCGCCCAGTGCGCGCTCGGCGTCCCATGCCTGCTGTACCAGGGCGATGTAGCGGGCGGCGACGCGGTCACCCTGGAAGGCGACGAGGTTCGCGGCCCGGCGTTCGGTGAGCTCCCGCGTCGCGCCACCCACGGTGGACCCGGCGAACAGGTGCGCCGGGACGACGGTGTCGCTGCGCTGCGGCACGGCGGCCGAGCTGGTGGCGGCGAGGAAGGCCTCCCGGTCCGCGACGGCGACGCGTCCCCAGTGGAATGCGGCCTTGTTGGACTCGACCGCGACCCCGTTGATCTCGAGGGCCTCCTCGATGAACCGGGCGGGGACGGGCAGCCCACCGGCCTGGTAGGCGGCGCCGACCAGCAGGAAGTTGGCGGCCGCGGTGCTGCCGAACAGTGCGGTCGCGGCGGCGAGACCGTCGATCGCAGTCAGTTCGCGGGCCGAGACGTCGAGACGCTCGAGCAGCTTGTCCTCGTCCGGGTAGCGGACGGCGGGGTCGTAGACCATGTCGCCGGTCGGGGTCTGGCTCGTCGACGCGACCGTGATGGTGCGGTCGGAGCTGCCGAACCCGGCGTACTTGGCGTCGGCCGCGGTCAGCAGGTCGAACGCGAGGACGCAGTCGGCGGTGGCGGGGCTGATCCGGTTGGACGGCGCCGAGCTTCCCGACCGCGTGTTCTGATCGCTGAGGCGCAGGTGCGAGGTGACGGGCCCGGCCTTCTGGCTGAGACCGGTCTGGTCGAGTCCCTCGACGTGCAGCCCGGCGCGCAGCGCGGCCATGCCCAGCACCTGGTTGACGGTGACGATGCCGGTACCACCGACGCCGGCCATGAACAGGTTGTGTGTTCCGGTCCACACGGCGGGATCGGGGTCGCCGATCTCCGGCGGAACCGGAATCTCGCGCAACGTCTTCGGTGCGCCTTCCTCGGGCAGCTCGACCGTCACGAACGACGGGCAGTCGCCCTCGAGGCAGGAGTAGTCGGTGTTGCAGCTGGTCTGGTCGATCTTGGTCTTGCGGCCGAATTCGGTGTCGACGGGCTGCACGGACAGGCAGTTGGACTTGACGCCGCAGTCGCCGCAGCCCTCGCAGACGGCCTCGTTGATGACGACGCGGGTGCGGCGGGCGGGCAGCTTGCCGCGCTTGCGCTTGCGGCGGGCCTCGGCGGCGCACTGCTGGTCGAAGATCAGCACGGTGACGCCCTCGATGTCGCGCAGGACCCGCTGCGCCTCGTCGAGGCGGGTGCGGTCCCACAGCAGGGTGTTGGCGGCGAAGTGGGCGCCCTTGTGCCGCTTGGGATCCTCGGCGCAGACGATGATCTGCTTGACGCCCTCGGACGCCAGCTTGTGGGTCAGCTGCGGCACGGTCAGCCCTGCCTCGGCGTCCTGCGCACCGGTCATCGCGACGGCGGAGTTGTAGAGCACCTTGTACGTGATGTTGACGCCGGCGGCGACGCAGGCCTGCACGGCGAGCTGGCCGGAGTGGAAGTAGGTGCCGTCGCCGACGTTCTGGAACATGTGCTTGACGTCGCTGAACGGGGCCTGCCCGATCCACTGCGCGCCCTCGCCGCCCATCTGGGTGAGCATGGTGACGGCACTGTCGGTGCGGCCGGACATCGTGACGAGGGTGTGGCAGCCGATGCCGCCGCCCGCGATCGATCCCTCGGGCACCGCGGTGGAGCGGTTGTGCGGGCAGCCGGAGCAGAAGTACGGGGTGCGCGACGTCGGGAGGACGGTCAGCTCGAGGCGCGGCGGCGGGGC
>DATFFJ010000044.1:0-6534 GCA_035250065.1 Aeromicrobium sp.
CTGTCGCGTCGTCGCGTCGAGCACGAAGAGGTCGCGCTCTTCCTCGAGGACCACGCCGAGCGTGTGACCAAGAGCGCCAGCGCCTGAGCGCCTGCGGCGTGCACCTCCCCGTCGTACGCCACTAGCCTTGTCTGTCGTGAGCGAACCCCAGGCAAGCACCGCACCCACCCGCCGCGTCGTGATCGCCGAGGACGAGGCACTGATCCGGCTCGACCTGGCGGAGATGCTGGCCGAGGAGGGGTACGACGTCGTGGGCCAGGCCGGCGACGGGGAGCGGGCGATCGAGCTTGCCGAGGAGCTGCGGCCCGACCTGGTGATGCTCGACGTCAAGATGCCCAAGCTGGACGGCATCTCCGCCGCGGAGCGAATCGCCGAGCAGCGGATCGCGCCGGTGGTCATCCTCACCGCGTTCAGCCAACGCGACCTCGTGGAACGGGCTCGCGATGCGGGTGCGATGGCGTACCTGGTCAAGCCGTTCAACAAGGTCGACCTGATGCCGGCGATCGAGATGGCGCTCAGCCGCTTCGCCGAGCTGCAGATGCTCGAGTCCGAGGTCGCCGACCTCACCGAGCGGCTGGAGACGCGGAAACTCGTGGAACGTGCCAAGAGCGTCCTGCAGAAGCAGCTCGAGCTCAGCGAACCCGACGCTTTCCGGTGGATCCAGAAGACCGCGATGGACCTGCGACTGTCGATGAAGCAGGTGGCCGAGGGGGTCATCACGCACGGCCCGGGGATGGCCGGAGGCTGACATACCGGGCGGAATCAGTGGGTTCCGCCAAGCGTTGTCGTCGTGATCGCGATCACAGGTCACGAATTGACAACGACAAGAGGTCAATTTCGCCCGACATCCCCTGATCCACAGGGTTTTGGCGCTAAGTTCAGTGCATCACACGGACGTGGTTCCCTGCCCACGTGGCCGGGGGGCCGCAATACTCCATCAGACGGAGGCTCAATGATTCGCCCAACCCGCGCCTGGCGCACGGCTGTGGTCCTCGCGACAGCGTCGCTGGTGCTCACTGCATGTGGCCAGGACACTGACACACCCGCCGGAGAAGAAAACACGGCGGCAGAGAGCCCTGAGACCAGTGCTCCCGCCAACGCCGGTGACGGTCAGCTGGTCGTCGGCACGCTGCTGCCGCAGACCGGTGACCTCGCGTTCCTCGGTCCGCCGGAGTTCGCGGGTGTCGATGCCGCCGTCGCGGACATCAACGCTGCCGGTGGAGTCCTCGGCAAGGACGTGACGCAGAGCAAGGCCGACTCCGGTGACGGAACCCCCGACATCGCGGGTGCCTCGGTCGACAAGCTGCTGGCCGCCAACGCCGACGTCATCGTCGGTGCCGCCGCCTCCGGTGTGTCGCTGAGCGTCATCAACAAGATCACCGACGCCGGTGTTGTGGAGTTCTCGCCCGCGAACACCTCGCCGACCTTCGACGACCCGAAGACCGACCCGCACGAGCTGTACTTCCGTACCGCTCCGTCGGACGTTCTGCAGGGCGCCGTGCTGTCGAACACCATCATCGAGGACGGCCACACCAACGTCGCGATCCTGGCTCGCCAGGACTCCTACGGTGAGCTGCTCGCCAGCGAGACCGAGAAGGGCCTCAAGGGCGGTGGCGCGAACGTCGCCGCGAAGATCCTCTACTCGGCCGACGCGACGAACTACACCGCGGAGATCAACGAGATCGCCGCTGCCGGTCCGGACGCCATCGCGCTGATCGCGTTCAACGAGACCACGAAGATCATCCCCGCGATGATCGCGAAGGGTATCGGCCCGAAGGACGTCCAGATCTACTTCGTGGACGGCAACACGGCTGACTACTCCAAGGACTTCGCTCCGGGCACCCTGGAGGGCGTCAAGGCGACCTACCCGGGCGCCGAGCTGACCGACGACTTCCGTCAGCGGATGCTCGAGGCGAACCCGAACCTGACCGAGTTCACCTACGGTCCGGAGTCCTACGACGCCACGATCATGACCGCGCTGGCGGCCATCGCGGCGAACAGCGACGACCCGGAGACCTTCGCTCCCGAGATCATCAACATCTCGCGCGACGGCACCGAGTGCACCTCGTTCGAGGAGTGCAAGGGTCTGCTCGAGGACGGCGAGGACATCGACTACTCGGGCGTCTCCGGCCCCGTGGACCTCGGTGACACCGGTAGCCCGACGAAGGCCACCATCGGCATCTTCGAGTACCAGAGGGACAACACCTTCACCAACCTGGAGTACGTCACCGGCGTGATCTGATCCCGCCTAGACACCAGGAGGGCCCCGGCTTCGGCCGGGGCCTTCTTGCGTTCCCGGCACAGGAGAAGCGGCGGTACGGCGTACGTCGTGCGTGGCCGGTCGGTCCGCCCCAACGGGTCGAGCCGTCACCTTTGGCGGGTCGAGCCGTCATCTTTGGCGGTGGGCGGGAACGCCATCCGTTTCCCTGGTTTCCATTCCGCGGTGGACCGTACGGCGGCTCGCGGCGATTGCGTCTTGCTGCCGCCCCCGGATGTCGTTGCCATCCACATGGACGGGAACGACCCCCAAAATCGATCGACACGTGTCATTGCCGTCCACCTGGACGACAACGACACCTTCGGGTCGGCGCAGGCCCGAGCTGCCCGAGAGTTTCCCCCGCCATACGCGACGGTTCGGCCCGCCAAACATGACGGCTCGGCCCGCCAAAGGTGACGGCTCGGCGGGGTTGCGGGGGCGACAGACAGCAGGAGGCCGCCGGTCATCCCTGACCGGGGGCCTCCTGTGCGCCTAAAGTCTGGCTGCGTTCGCGCGTTGCTGGCGCTTCTGTGCGGCTGCGTGGCCGTCAGGCCTTGGCGAGGGTGCCGAGGTAGAGCTGTATGACCTTCGGGTCGTTGATCAGCTCCTGGCCTGTCGCGGTGTAGGCGTTGCGGCCCTGGTCGAGCACGTAGCCGCGGTCGCAGATCTGCAGGCAGCGCCGGGCGTTCTGCTCGACCATGATCACGGAGACACCGGCCCGGTTGATCGCCCGGGTCTGCACGAAGACCTCGTCCTGGAGGACGGGGGACAGACCTGCGGACGGCTCGTCGAGGAGCAGCACGGACGGCTCCATCATCAGGGCGCGGCCCATGGCGACCATCTGCCGCTCACCACCGGACAGCGAGCCGGCCCGCTGCGCCCGGCGGTCGTAGAGCGCCGGGAACAGGTCGGAGACGAACTCGAAGCGCTTCTTGAAGCTCTTCGGCCGCTGGTAGACGCCCATCTCCAGGTTCTCCTGGATGGTCAGCGACGGGAACACGTTGTTGGACTGCGGGACGAACCCGATCCCCTTCGCCACCAGGGTGTCCGCGCGCTGGTTGGTGATCTCCTCACCGTTCAGCGTCACCGTCCCGGAGTTGATCTTGACCAGGCCGAACAACGCCTTGAGCAGGGTCGACTTGCCGGCGCCGTTGGGGCCGATGATGCCGACCAGCTCGTTGGGCTGGCAGTAGAGATCGGAGCCGTTGAGGATGTTGACCCCGGGCAGGTAGCCCGCGATCAGGTTGTCCGCCCGGAGGACGGCGCCCTCGGCGGCCTTCAGGTGCTCCTCGCGGAACTTGTTCTCGCTGGTGGTCGCCTCAGTCATTCTTCTTTTCCTCCAGGCTCTCCACCTCGGCCTGCGCCGCTTCGTGGATCCTCTGCTCCTCCTCGAAGGTGAGCGTCTGGTCGTGGTGCGCACCGAGGTAGGCGTCGATGACCCGCTGGTCCGACATCACCGAGTCCGGTGGGCCCTCGGCGATGATCTGACCTTGGGCCATCACGATCACCCAGTCGGAGATGTCGCGGACCATGTCCATGTCGTGCTCCACGAAGAGCACGGTCATGCCGTCCTCGCGCAGCGACTTTACGTGGCCGAGCAGCGACTGCTTGAGGGCCGGGTTCACACCTGCCATCGGCTCATCGAGCATCACCAGCTCCGGCTCGACCATCAGCGCGCGGGACATCTCCAGCAGCTTGCGCTGGCCGCCGGACAGCGATCCGGCGAAGTCGTCGCGCTTGGCGTCGAGCTTGAACCGCTTGAGGAGGCCCTCGGCCCGCTCGGTGTTCGCCTTCTCCTGGCCGCGCCAGATGAAGGAGAACATCGAGCGCATCAGGCTCTCACCCGACTGCCCGGTGGCGCCGATCCGCATGTTCTCCATGACGCTGAGCTTCGAGAGCACCTTGGTCAGCTGGAAGGTGCGGACCATGCCGAGTCGGGCGACCCGGTAGGCCGGCATGCCCGCGAGGCTCTGCCCGTTGAACGACCAGGACCCCTCGTTCGGCTTGTCGAAACCGGTCAGCAGGTTGAAGAAGGTCGTCTTGCCGGCACCGTTGGGGCCGATCAGCGCCGTGATCGCGCCGCGCTGGATCTCCAGGTGCTCGACGTCGACGGCCTTCAGACCGCCGAACTGCCGGAGCACCTTGTCGGCGACGACGACCGGGTCGGGCTTCGGAGCCCCCGGCTCGTGCACGACGTCCTTGAGCGCCTCGCGTGCCGCGGCTGCACGGCCCCGGTCGACGAACTGTCCATCGTCCGTGGTGGTCATGGTGGTGTCAGCGGGCATCGATGGCCAGCTCCCTTCGGTCTCCGAAGATTCCCTGTGGCCGGTAGATCATCAACAACATCAGCGCCAGACCCATCACGATCAGACGCACCAGGCTCGCCTGCTGGTTGGTCATCAGCCACTCCGGAAGGATCGGGTTGTCGCCCGCCGTGAGCTGGCCGAACAGCAGGTCCAGGAACGTGATGAGCGACCAGAAGATGATCGAGCCGACGACCGGGCCGAGGACTCGTGCCGCGCCGCCGAGCAGCAGCACGGTGTAGGCGAAGAACGTGGTGTCGGTCGCGACCCAGGTCGGGTTCATGTTGGTGTGCTGGAGGGCGACGAAGAAGCCGGCGAGCGCACCGAACAGACCGCCGATGATCAGCGACTGCATCTTGTACATGTAGACGTTCTTGCCGAGGCTTCGTACGGCGTCCTCGTCCTCACGGATGCCCTTGAGCACCCGCCCCCAGGGGCTGCGCATCAGCAGGAACACGATGGCGCAGCCGAGCGCGACGATGATCCATCCGGTCAGCAGCAGCCAGAAGTCGTAGGGCCGCCAGGCAGCGAAGCCGAGGTTGATCCGGGAGTCGAACGGGTTCAGCTGCGCGAAGCCGCGCTCGAAGTGGATCAGCCCGTCCTGGCCGCCGAAGTAGTCGAGCAGCGTGACGGAGCCGAGGCTGAACCGGATGATCTCCGAGGCCGCAATCGTGACGATCGCAAGGTAGTCGGCTCTCAGGCGCAGGGTCGGGATACCGAGCAGCACAGCCATCACCATCGTGAAGAACAGGCCGGCCAGGATCGCGAGCCAGAACGGCAGGCCCCAGGTCGTCACGAAGGACGCCAGCGTGTAGCCGCCGATCGCCATGAAGCCCGCCTGGCCGAAGTTCAGCAGACCGGTGTAGCCGAAGTTGATGTTCAGGCCGATCGCGGCGAGCGCGTAGACCACCGCAGTGGGGCCGAGACCCTGCTGGAGGCTGAGGGTGAGCAGATTCGAGAAGTCCATGGTTGTCTCCCTCGCCTTAACCGACTCGCTCGGCGCGGCCGAGCAGGCCCTGTGGACGGAAGAGCAGCACCAGGATCAGCACCAGGAGCGCTCCGACGAACTTGAGTTCTGCGGGCACGAACAGCGTGGACACCTCGATGAAGATGCCGATGATGAACGACCCGACCAGGGCACCCCAGATCGTGCCGAGGCCACCGAGGATGACCGCGGCGAAGACCAGCAGCAGGATCTTGAAGCCCACCTGGTAGTCGAAGCCCTGGGTCATGCCGAGCAGGACACCGGACAGGCCGGCCAGCCCTGCGCCGACCGCCCAGACGACCGAGATCACCCGGTCCACGTTGA
This sequence comes from Aeromicrobium sp., assembly GCA_035250065.1. GTDB lineage: Bacteria > Actinomycetota > Actinomycetes > Propionibacteriales > Nocardioidaceae > Aeromicrobium. Next base: position 5,870 of record DATFFJ010000044.1, read on the forward strand.
TCCCGGACGAGGCGGCGAGGGCGGGGTTGTCGGCGACCGCGCGGGTGGCCTTGCCGAGCCTGGTCCGCTGGACCGCCACGGTCACCGCGATCAGCACGATGGCCGAGAAGACGATCACGCCGACGTCCTTCGGGGTGATCAGGATCGGGCCGACCTCCCACGGTGCGGGGCTGGTCCACTGGGAGTAGTTGTGGTTGGCCGCGCCGGCGAAGTACTGGAACACGTTGCGCAGGAAGATCGACAGGCCGATGCTGACGATCATCGCCGCGATCAGGCCGGTGCCGCGGTTGCGCAACGGCTTCCACAGCATCTTGTCCTGGCCCCAGCCGAACAACGTCGAGATCACCAGCGCGAACGCGATCGCCACGACCAGCGTGATGTTCATGCCGGCGACGACGATGTCGCCCGGGAGTCGGTCGATCGCGAACGCGGCGATCGCCCCGAAGGTGATCAGCTCGCCGTGCGCGAAGTTCGTCAGGCCCGTCGTGCCGAAGATCATCGACAGTCCGAGGGCGGCCATCGCCAGCAGCAGCGAGAACACCAGTCCGCCGACGGCGAGCTGCAGACCCTGGACGGCCTTGCTGATCGGGGGAGTCGGGTCCTCACCGATCGGGAAGGTGACGAACACGTCGGCCGAGAGCTGGATCCGCGTCTCGAGCGAGACC
>DATFFJ010000045.1:0-8289 GCA_035250065.1 Aeromicrobium sp.
GACGTCGCTCAACGGACACCAGTCGCAGGTCGATCCGGACGGGAACATCCGCTTGGTCATCGCCGAGCAGAACCCGGGCGTCGCGAACTGGGTCGAGCGCATCGGCCACGACCGCGGTTACCTCCAGTTCCGGTGGCAGCGGGTCGAGGCACCGATCACGGAGGGACCGACGCTGCAGGTCGTCCCGATGGCCGAACTGCGCGATGCATTGCCGTACTACGAATCCAACGTCGTCTCGCCCGCGGAGTGGGCCGAACGAATCGCAGCGCGCCAGCGTGGCGTCGCAGGAAGGTTGATCGGATGATCCTGCAGGACAAGGTCGTAGTCGTGGCGGGCTTTGGTCCCGGACTTGGGGCGTCGCTCGCGCGCCGCGCGTTGGCCGAAGGCGCGAAGCTGGTGGTCGCCGCGCGAACCGCCGACAAGCTGGAGGCGGCCGCCGCGGAGCTGGATGGGGACGTCCTCGCCGTCCCGACCGACATCAATGACGAGGACGCGGTACGAAACCTGCTCGCCCAGACGCTCGAACGGTACGGCCGCGTTGACTGTGTTCTGGCCAATGCCTTCCTGATGCCGCCGATGGACCCGCTGACGCAGGTGAGTCATTCCAAGGTGAAGACGGCGATGGACACGAACGTGTTCGCGCAGCTGACGCTCGCCTCCGTGTTTGCCGACGCCCTGGCAGAGACCAAGGGCAACATCGTGATGATCAGCACGATGGTCATCCGGCACAGCCAGCCGGAGTACGCAGCCTACAAGCTCACCAAGGCTGCGCTGCACGCCGCCGCCGGGTCGCTGGCCACCGAGCTCGGCCCGCGCGGTATCCGGGTCAACACAGTCGCGCCGGGCTGGATCTGGGAGGACGTCAACAAGATGTACTTCGAGTGGATGGCCAAGGAGCGCGGCGTCACCCCGCAGGACATCTACGACGAGGTCGCCGGCAAGTCCGACCTCAAGCGAATCGCCGACCCGGACGAGGTGGCGAACGCGACGCTGTTCCTCGCGTCCGATCTCGCCAGCGCCGTCACAGGCCAGTGCCTGGACGTCAACTGCGGCGAGTACCACGGAGGCTAGGGATGGCATTCACGACGCGAGTGCGTGACTCGGTCGGCACCTACGAGGACCTGCATGCATCGGCATCGAAGTACGTGGGATTGGACGACTTCGGCGAGCCAATCTATGAAGAGGGCCTCCGGCTGCTGCTCGACGACTACGCGAACCACTCCCAGCTCACCCCCGAAGGCAACTACCTGCAGCGCACGTTCCTGCGCGGCGGCCTGGTCGGGCGGCTCCTGACGGTCAACGCGCTGCAGCGGTTCCCAGACCATGCCGACGTCCAGATCGAGCGGCCGATCTTCGTGACCGGCCTGCCGCGTTCCGGCACCACAGCGCTGCACCGGCTGCTCTGCGCCGATCCTGCGTCGCAGGGCCTGGAGCTATGGCTGACCGAGTACCCCCATCCGCGTCCGCCGCGCGAGACCTGGGACGAGAACCCGATCTACCAAGGCATCGCGGCCGCGTACGCCGAGCAGCACATCGAGAACCCCGAGTACATGGGCATCCACTACATCGATGCGGCAACGCCCGAGGAGTGCTGGCGCCTCCTACGCCAAGCCGGACTATCGAACAGCTACGAGTCGCTGGCGTATGTCCCGAACTACGTGGCGTGGCTGCGCAAGCAGGACTGGACGCCCGCGTATGAGGTGCACAAGCAGAACCTGCAGCTGATCGGCCTGAACGACCAGGACAAGCGCTGGGTACTCAAGAATCCGTCGCACCTGTCGGCACTCGACGCCATCATGGCGGTCTATCCCGACGCGCTCATCGTGCAGACGCACCGCGACCCGGTGGTCTCGATCGCGTCGTCGTGCTCGCTGTCGCAGGAGACCGCCAAGACATGGTCGACCGTGTTCCACGGCGCGCTGATCGGCCAGACGCAGCTCGACCTGTGGTCGTCGTCCGCGCGGGCGTTCAAGGAGGCGCGCGCCAAGTACGACTCGGCCCAGTTCGTCGACATCGAGTACAACGACTTCGTCGGCAACCCGCACGGGACGGTGAAGTCGATCTACGACGCATTCGACATCGAGCTCACGCCGGAGCACGAGGCTGCCATCGACGACCTCGACCGGGAGTCGCGGCATGGCAAGACGAAGGCCAAGCACACGTACTCACTGGCCGACTACGACCTCACCGAAGACGAAGTCCGCGCCGCGTTCGCCTAGGCCGTGCGCTCCAAGCGGGAGGCACCCAGGGAGATGGGGAGCCGCTCGTAGCCGCGCAGGATGCGCGTGTCACGCAGGACCGGCGGTTCGGCCACGCGCACGTCGGGGAACCGTTCGAACAGGGTCCGAAGTGCCACCGTGCCTTCGAGGCGGGCAAGGCCGGACCCGACGCAGTAGTGCTCGCCGGCGGAGAAGGCCAGCTGATCGTTGGCATTCTCTCGGGTCACGTCGAAGCGGGTGGGGTCGGGGAACACCTCCGGATCGCGGTTCGCACCGGCCAGCATGGCGGTGACCGCGCTGCCCCGGCGAACTGGCTGGCCGGCGACCTCGGTGTCGGCGTAGGCGATGCGCAGGGTCATCTGGACCGGCGGCTCGAGTCGAAGGATCTCCTCGACCGCGTTGGTCCACAGCTCCGGCCGCTCCCGCAGGATCTGGAGCTGGTCGCGGTGCCGATCCAGCAGGACAAACCCGGTGCCGATCAGGTTGACGGTTGTCTCGAAGCCGGCGCCGAGCGTCAGCAAGGCGATGGAGTGCAGCTCGACGTGGGTGAGTTGGTCATCGTCCTTGAGCGCCACCAGGCGGCTCATCAGGTCATCGCCCGGGTTCTCGCGCAGGTACTCGATGTGTTCGTCGAGGAATCGGTGGAGCTCACGCATCGCGGCCTCGGCCCGCCGGAACTCCCGCCAGCTGAGACCGGGATCGAGGGTCAGCGCTGCGTCGTTGCCCCAGCCGAGGATGTCGAGCCAGCGCTCCTCGGGTACGCCGAGCAGGTCCGAGATGACCGCAACCGGCAGCAACGATGCGTACTCGGTGACGAGGTCGAACGTCTCGGATGACTCCAGGTTGTCGAGCAGCCTGTTCGCGACCTGTTGGATCCGGTCCTCGTGCTTGGCCACGGCGCGCGCAGTGAACTCCTTGGAGATCAAGCGACGAAAACGTGTGTGCTGGGGCGGGTCGATCGCCAGCAGCGACGGGGCATCGATCACGCCGGCGACTTCGTAGTCCTGAATGCGCGCCAACAACCGGCGCAGCGGAGCGGGGAGCTCGCCATGTCCGCCACCCACGCCGAAATCGCGACTGCGGAGCATCTCCTTGGTGGCGGTGTAGGAGATGGTCGCCGGGTTGTAGGACTTGCCACCGATGTGGGGCCCGGACGCGCGGACAGCCTCGTACACCGGATAGGGGTCATCCTGGATTGTCGGGTCGACCAGAGCCTTGGCGACGAGACTGCCGCGGCGTGCGTAGAGCTTGAGGAAGCTCTGCCCGAATCCATAGGCAAGCATCCAGCGCAGCCAACTCTTCGCTGTCTCGACCAGGGTCCGCATGGTTCCCAGCCTGACCCACCCCGCGCCGGGGTCACATCAGACTGAGGTAGGAATCACAGTCACCCGCGTGAACGAGCCCTACTCCGGCGAGAGGGCGTACGTCAGTACTGCGTTCTGTGAACCTTCTGGAACCGATGCGTCGACCAACGTGATCCGGCCGGGGATGGGTCCATCGAAGAGCGGGCGACCACCGCGCCCGACGGCGTTGGCGCCAACCTGCAGCTGGAGTTCGTCGACAAGGCCCAGTTGCAGCAACGACCGAACGAGCGTCGCGCTGCCGAACGTGACGATGTTCTGGGTCTTCTTGCCCGGCTTGCGCGATTCCGCTTTGAGCTCGTTGACGCGCGTCACGAGGTGCTCTGGACGCACGACCTCGGTCGTATCGGCCCAAGCGCCAATGCCGCCGGCCAAGATCTCGGAGACGACTACTTTGTGTGCCTTCGCATTGAGCCGCGATATCTCCCGCTCGACGGCCGGCTGCTGTCGGTCGGCGGCGACCTGCGGCCAGTAGTGTGCGAACTCGGTGTAGGTGCGTCGGCCGAGCAGCAAGGTGTCCGCATCGCGCAAGAGCGCCGCATTGCGCTGGCTGAACGTCTCGTCGAACGGCATGACCATGAGGTTGCCGTCCGGCCCGGCGATAAAGCCGTCGAGCGAGACGAGATTGCTGACGATGAGCTTGCGCATGGATGACCCCCGCAGCGACGGTATCCGGCGCTGGTTCACCGGGCTAGAGCGATGGCCCGGGAACCAAAGCGACACAACAGCCAGTGCCGCGATCGACAGACGTCGGGTGAACCTCGGTACACGCGAGCTGACGGCTGACCGCGTCGATGAACTGGCGGTTGATCGGACAGATGAGGCCGGCGTGATCGTCGGACAGCTGCTGAAACGGGCAATTGCTGAGCCGGACGCCGTCACCGTCCGGACGGGGTTCGTAGCCGAGCCGGGCGAGGAGTCCGGCCATGCGGTCGACGTCGGACGACTCGACCGGAGGCCACGACCGGACGACGATGCCGGCTGCGTTGTCAGCGGCCTCCTCGATCGCCCGATCCAGCGGCGTTCCGGCCTTGACGCGCTCGAGCGTGTCGGCGAGGACGTGCCCGGCCAGGTCGTATCGCCGACGGGGGAGGGTGACATTGACCTCCTTGCGGACGCGGCGGTAGAGCTTCGCTGGGCGGCCGGCGCCTGGTCCAGATCGTCCGGTCAGGCGCCTGAACTCGGGGACGAGGAGTCCTTCGTCGACCAACTTGTCGAGGTGGAACTTGGCGGTGTGGCGGGGGATGTCGAGCCCGGCCGCGGCTTGGTCGCGGCTGACGGCGCCGGGCTGGTGAGCGACGAAGTGATAGAGCGCGCGTCGAATCGGGTCGGCCAACGCGCTGACCCGGCTCACCCGCTGGGCGAAGCCGTCGAAATCCTCACCGTCCGACACTCTCCGCTCCCTTCGCGACACGCCGAAAGTCTATCGGACGAAATCGTTGTCTAAATCACATCTCAGATCTACCGTTAAATGTGTAGTCCCTTACAAGAGGGGCCTCGGAGAGTCCCCACCAGGGACGGTTGAAAAGGAGTACGACCATGGCATTTGCAGACGCAATGCATGACATGCGCGAAGAGATGCACGACCTGACCCACATCACCTCGGTGGACGCAGGGCGGCAGGCTTTCGCTGGCCTGTGGGGCGCGTTCGTCGCGGTCCCGCTGCTCTTCGGCATCGACAAGTTCGCCGGATTCCTCGGCGTGAACTGGGACGGCTACCTGGCCAACTGGGTCCACACGATCATCCCCGGTGGTGACGCCATGGCGATCACCTTCCTGGGTGTCGTCGAGATCCTGCTCGCCTGTGCAGTCGCGCTGAAGCCGCGTTTCGGCGGTGACCTGCTTGCGGTCTACCTCGTGTTGGCCGCGTTGAGCGTGTTCACCATCGGCGGCATGGTCGTTCTCGGCACGATGTACCTCGCGGCGGCCGTGTGTGCCCTCGCGATGGCTCGGTTGTCGACGACGCATCGCTGACCGTCCCGACCCGGGTCCCCCGCACAAGGTGTGTGGGGGACCCGCTCGTTGGTACTCCTAGACTGCGGCCCGTGAGTAGTGTTCCTCGGCGGATCCGGGACAGCTGGGTTCTGGCCAGCATGCGACCGCCCATCCCGCCCAAATTCCAGCTGCAACGAGCCGGCGAATCCAAGATCGATCTGGCCGGCAAGCGCGTGCTCCTGACCGGAGCCTCGTCCGGCATCGGTGAGGCGGCGGCCGAAAAGTTCGCGCGTCGTGGGGCGATCGTCGCGGTCGTGGCGCGCCGGGAGGACCGACTGACTGACCTCGTGAAGCGAATCACCGACGTCGGCGGCCAGGCCCATGCGTTCGCGGCGGACCTGTCCGATCTCGACGCGATCGACGCGGTGGCGGCGTCCGTCGAAGCCAAGCTCGGCGGTGTCGACATCCTCGTCAACAACGCGGCCCGTTCCATCCGCCGGCCCGTGGCCGACTCGTTGGAGCGGTGGCACGACATCGAGCGGATCATGCAGCTCAACTACATGGGTCCGCTGCGGCTGATCCGGGCCATCGCGCCCGGCATGCTGGAGCGCGGCGACGGCCACATCATCAACGTAGCCACTTGGGGCGTCTTCTTCGACGGCGCGCCGTTGTTCGGCATCTACAACGCGTCGAAGGCTGCGCTCTCGGCTGTCAGCGGGACCATGGAGACCGAGTGGAGCCATGCAGGCGTACACACGACGACGCTCTACTACCCGCTGGTCAAGACGGACATGTCCGCCCCGACCAAGGCCTTCGAGCGGATCCCGGGCCTGGAACCCGATGAAGCGGCGGACTGGATGGTGATCGCCGCGCAGACGCGTCCGATCCGGATCGCGCCGCGCGTCGCGCTCACGGCGCGCACGATCGGAACGTTCAATCCCAAGTTCCCGCTCGCCCTCATCCAGCGCGGTGGATTTCGGACGAAGATCCAGTGAGGCCCGAGCGCCTGCGCGAAACTGTCGGAGCCGTGCGTCACTCTGGTCACAGGAGCATCCGAGGAGGAGTGATGGTCACCGAACGCACGATCTGCCCGCATTGCGGAAGCGGCGATGTCGAGGCCCTGATGCCGGCGCGTCATGACGACGTATTCGCCACCGTGCCGGCAGCACACCGGCACTGCCTCGTCTGTGGCGTGCGCTGGGAAACCGATGACATCGATCTGGGGGAGCGCGACGCAGGCTGACCTTCGGGGAAACGGCGGGTAAACGGCCGGTGACGACTATCGTGACTCCGGGGGAGAAGCGAGGAAGTCATGTCCGAGGTTGTCTGGGAACCGCCGGGACCCGGGGTGTGGGAGTTGGAGACCGTCCACGCTCAGAGGTCGGCCACCAAGATCACTCAAGATGCATGGCGCGAGGGACTGTCCCGAGGGTTCAAGTACGGCACCGCTCGTTACGGCGCGATGCTCGATTACATCCAGCCGGAGGCGGTCAACGGTTTCATCTACATGCAGGCACGGCCGTTCGGCGCTCCTCCCGGTGCGGCAGGCCCACCGCCAGCGCCGGTTCTGTGGCTGCTGACCCGGCTGCATCCCAAAATGCGAGCCCGCGTCAAGCGGGCCAAGAAGGCGTTCGACGAGAAGCTGTGGCGCGCGGATCTGAAGGAATGGGACACCGTCGATCGGCCGGACATCGTCGCAAAGCATCGCGCCATCGAAGCTGTGGACGTCGAGTTCCTCGCCGACGAGCAGCTCGCGGCCCACATCAAGACGGTGTACGAACACGTGGAGTATTCGATGTGGATGCATCACAAGTACACCGTCCCGGCCACGCTCGTCGTTGGCGACCTGCTCGCTGGTGCGATGGCCTGGACCGGGCTCGACGCCGGAGAGATCCTCAAGCTGATTCGCGGAAACTCTCAGATCACGCTCGGATTCGCGGCCGCCGAACTCGGTGGTGCGGCCGAGGCGATCCGATCGAATGCCGAGGCGAAGGACGTCCTGGCCGACTCCGGAGATGCCGAAGCGATCCTCGAGAAGCTCGCCGGCCATGCGGACGTGGGTCCGGCCGTCAGTGCGTACCTGAACGCCGTCAGGTACCGGGGCATGGGTTACGACGTGTGCGACAAGAACGCCGGGGAAATGCCGGAGTCATTGGTCGGTGCGCTCCGATCAGCGGTTTCCGGTGCGGCGTCGGCGCCGCTCGACGGGTCAGATGAGAAGCGCGTCCGCGATCTGGTTCCGGACCAGCACAAGGCCGACTTCGACGAGCGACTGGCCGAAGCGCGCCTGATGAGCCGGCTGCGCGACGAACGTGGTGTGTACTCCGACGGCTGGGCCACCGGGCTCATGCGCCGGGCTCTGCTGGAAGCGGGACGGCGACTGGGCGGCCGCGGCCGTCTGCACGACCCCGAACATGCCGTGGAACTCTCGGTCGACGAAGTGGGCGCTTTGCTCCGTGCGGATGACGGCCCGACCGCCGATGAGGTGGCCGAGCGGTTCGTGTGGCGCTCCACGCACACCACGGACCACGCGCCGGAGTTCCTCGGCGGCGAACCGGCCGGCCCGCCGGATCCATCGGTTCTCCCGCCGGCGGTGCGGCGTACCGAAGTCGCGGTCGGCACGATGCTCAACACCCTTTTTGCTCCGAGCGACCGCGAGGCGGACGCGACGACGGTCCGCGGGATCCCGGTTCATCCTGGGGTCTACGAGGGATCGGCCCGGATCATCCACAACAGCTCCGAGTTCGGCCGGATCGAGCCGGGCGACGTACTCG
>DATFFJ010000046.1:0-2739 GCA_035250065.1 Aeromicrobium sp.
TTGGTGAAGACGACCTCGACGCCGGAAAGCCCGGTCTTCTTCTCGGTGTCGACCGGAATACCTCGGCCGTTGTCGCGCACCTCGATGGATTTGTCGGCGTGCAAGACGACTTCGATCAGCGAGCAATGTCCGGCCAAGGCCTCGTCGACCGAGTTGTCGATGATCTCCCACACGCAGTGCATGAGCCCACGCGTGTCGGTGGAACCGATATACATGCCAGGCCGTTTGCGAACGGCTTCGAGCCCTTCGAGGACGAGCAGGTGGCGGGCGTCATACGTCGTCGACATGAGGCACTCAGAATATCGGCGCGCCCCCACGCACCGGCGGCCGCCGCGCACAAGGGCCGACGCCTCATTCGTCACATTTTGCCCACACCGGCGCGCCTACACATCACGCCGTCACTCAGCGGGTACGTATGTCGTTAGTCACTCGTGAAGTCGCGGAATAGGGAGGCGTGCGACGATGTTCCTCCTGATACCACCGGCTCCAACCGAAGAGAGGTCACCGTGACGGCAACCGCGCAACTGACCGGCCTGTCAGCCGTTGACCGCTGCGATCGCTGCGGCGCTCAGGCCTACGTGCGAGTCGAGCTCGCCGGCGGTGCCGAGCTTCTCTTCTGTGCCCACCACGCCCGGCAGCACGAGGACAAGCTGCGCGAAATCGCCATCACGATCCACGACGAGACGGACCAACTCGAGCGTTCGGATGCGTCCGCTGGGGTCAAGGACGTCTAAAGCCCAACTCTCGTGGCGAAGAGCCGGGCGAGGCGGTCCAACTGTCGTTCGTGCGCGAAATCGCCGTCGCCTTGGCGCGTAGCCGGTCCATCGCCGGCGGTGATGATCGCCACAGCATAGTCGCCGACGATGCCCATCTGCCGCGTCTCGGTTTGGGCGTTCACCCATCCGGGCTTGAAGGCGCGCGCACCGATGGAGCCCAAACCCCACTGCTGCTCCGGGATGGGTTGCATCTGCTCGAGCAGGTACGCGCTGGCCTCCCGTGAGACAACCTCGCCGTTGCCGAGCGCTGCCATGAAACGAACCTGCTCAGCAACGTCCCAGTGCATCCTGCCGATGTACGCATCAGGCGCGGTCGTCGTCGTGTCGCCGATGGCGCGAAGAATTCTCGTCATGGCCTGCCCTTGGCTGCCCGGAATCTCGCGCCGGATCGCATCGATCGCGTTGTTGTCGGACTCAGCGAGCGCCTTCTGGATCCATCCGCGGACATGGACGGGAATGGCGTCCGGCTCTCCGCCAACGACCGTGTCGAGATAGGCCGCGATGACGAGCACCTTGGACGTCGACCAAGCTCGACTGCGCGGGACGGACCCTTCCACGGTGATGTCCGTCGGGTCCGACAGCGGTGCCCATGCGATGGCGTTGCGCGTGTCGCCCGCCAGGCTGGCCGACTCGTCATCGGCCGGCGTGGGCGCGGGACTCTCGGTTGCGACGCCTGGCGTGGGTGTAGGAGTGACCGAGATCGATGGCGAATCGGGACTCGGCGTGGAAGCCGCCCCACACGCCGTCAGCGCACACACCAGGACCGAAGCCAGTGCGCGGGCGACCATGCGTCAGTCCAGATAGTCCCGGAGCACCTGCGACCGTGATGGGTGGCGCAGCTTGCTCATCGTCTTGGACTCGATCTGGCGGATCCGCTCGCGCGTGACGCCGTAGACCTTGCCGATCTCGTCGAGCGTCTTCGGCTGGCCGTCGGTCAGCCCGAAGCGCATCGATACGACGCCTGACTCCCGCTCGCTGAGGGTGTCGAGCACGGCGTGCAGCTGCTCCTGCAGGAGCGTGAATGACACCGCGTCGGCGGGCACGATGGCCTCGGAGTCCTCGATGAGGTCGCCGAACTCGCTGTCGCCATCCTCACCGAGTGGGGTGTGCAGCGAGATGGGTTCGCGGCCATACTTCTGGACCTCGACCACTTTCTCCGGCGTCATGTCCAGCTCGATCGCCAGCTCCTCCGGCGTGGGTTCGCGACCGAGGTCCTGGAGCATCTGCCGCTGAACGCGGGCGAGCTTGTTGATGACCTCGACCATGTGCACCGGGATGCGGATCGTGCGGGCTTGGTCGGCCATGGCGCGCGTGATGGCCTGCCGGATCCACCATGTGGCATACGTGGAGAACTTGAAGCCCTTGGTGTAGTCGAACTTCTCGACCGCACGGATGAGGCCGAGGTTGCCCTCCTGGATGAGGTCGAGGAAGAGCATGCCGCGCCCGGTGTAGCGCTTGGCCAGCGAGACCACAAGGCGCAGGTTGGCTTCGAGGAGGTGATTCTTTGCCCGGCGGCCATCGATGACGATCCACTCGAGCTCTTCGCGGGTCTTCTCGCCGATCCGTCCGCCCTTGGCGAGCTTCTCCTCGGCGAACAGGCCGGCCTCGATGCGCTTGGCGAGTTCAACCTCCTCGCCCGCGGTCAGGAGCGAAACCTTGCCGATCTGCTTGAGGTAGTCCTTGACCGGGTCGGCCGTCGCACCGGCCACCATGACCTGCTGAACCGGCTCGTCGCTCTCGTCGGCGGCCGACAGCGTGTAGCTCGACTCCTCGTCCTCTTTGAGGGTGGGATCGTTCTTCAGGTCCTTCTCGAACTCCTCATCGGAGATGTCCGGCAGGACCTTCTTCCCATCCGGGCCCATGTCGGAAGCGCCGCCGATCTCGACCTCGACCTCGACGGTCTCGACCCTGACCTGAGTGATCTCTGCCGTGATGGTCATTGCACCCATGTCGTCCTCGGACG
>DATFFJ010000047.1:0-3377 GCA_035250065.1 Aeromicrobium sp.
CCGACAGCAGCTGTCTTCAGCGGACTCCGAGTCTTCGTGCCGAGCAGATCCACACTGCAATTATGGCTACGACTCCAAGGTGTTTCGGCGACGGCTCGCGGCGACGAGGCGACTCCGAACAGTCGGGTTTCGGGTCCTCCCTACGATTGGACCATGTCCGTCCACGTGCCGAACCTCCGCGACATCGGAGGTGTGACGACCGTCGACGGGCGGCGCGTCCGCGCCGGCCTCCTGCTGCGAAGCGCATTGCCCGCCGCCGACGACCTGGTGCCGGAGGACTTCACCTGGCCGCCGTCCGTGGTGATCGATCTGCGCTCGCCCCTGGAGTTGGTGGAAGGCCATCCGCTCGACGCACTCGGCGCCAAGCTCGTGAACCTTCCGCTGCTCGACACGCTGCAGCCGGGCGACCACCACGAGCATGACGGAACGCTGGCCAGCCTCTACCGGCAAGTGCACGACTACGCGGCACACCTGCTCGTCGATCTCGTCACCGAGATCTCCGAGGCGGACGGGCCGGTGCTCGTGCATTGCTCCGCGGGCAAGGATCGCACCGGCATCGGCGTCGCGCTCGTGCTGCGCCTGCTCGGCGTCGGTCATGACGAGGTGCTCGCCGACTACCTGCTGACCCAGGAGGCCAAGGAGGCGATCGATCGCCGGCTCAATCGCACCTACGGGGTCGGGATTCCCGATGCGTATTACCTCGTCGTCCCGGAGGCGCTCACCGAGGTGATGGACATGTGGGATCGGCATCCGGGCGGCGTCGAAGGCTGGTTCCTCGCCTCGGGCGGCGAGCCCAGCGTTGTGGAGCGGCTCCGCGAGCGCTTCCTCGCCTGACGCGCGACTAGGGTTGGTCCATGGAGGACCGGATCATCGAGCCCCGCGAGGTTCCGCTCGGTGGTCTACGCGCTCTCAATGTCTGGCGGACTCTCCCGCATCGGGAGCTGCCCACGGTCGGTGCATGGTGCTTCGTCGACCACTTTGGGCCTACCGAGGACGTCATGACCGTCCTGCCTCACCCGCACACCGGGCTGCAGACCGTGACCTGGCCGCTGTCCGGCGAGGTGCGACATCGGGACAACCTCGGAAGCGACGTGGTTCTTCGACCCGGGGAGTTGAACCTCATGACCGCCGGTGACGGCGTCTCGCACTCGGAGTTCTCGGTCGGCGAACCCGGCTTGATGCACGGCATCCAGCTGTGGGTCGCGCTGCCGGACGGGCCACGAACCGGCCCGGCCGGATTTGAACACATCTCAGACCTTCCGCGGGTGGCCGGCGAAGGCTGGCGCGGCATCGTCCTCGCCGGCGAGTTCGACGGGGCAACCTCGAAGGCCACGACGCACACGCCACTCGTCGGGGTGGAACTGACGATCGCAGCACGGTCGCTGGTCACGATCCCGCTGAATCCGAACTTCGAGCACGCCGCCCTTGCGGTGGACGGACCGTTCTCGGCCCAGGGCTACACCGAGGTTCAGCATCGGCAGATGCTTTACCTCGCACCGGGACGCGACCGGGTCGCCATCGACGCCGGCCGCGACACCACCGTGCTCCTCATCGGCGGTGAGCCGTTCAGGGAACCACTCGTCATGTGGTGGAACTTCATCGGACGCGACCACGATGAGATCGTCGCCGCCCGGGAGGACTGGGAGAATCAGGCCGCACGATTCGGGACCGTGGATGGACACGACGGCCAGCTCATCCCGGCACCGCCGATGCCGGCGCTCCGGCTCAAGCCACGGGTGAGGCTGGGGTAGCGGCGGGCCCGCGGACCGTCAGGAGGCTTATGGATTCGCCCGAACAGTCGAAGCCGCCGATGCTGGCCGGCGTTGATCTCCATCTCGCCCGGAACGTCCCGATCGCCGGCCCAGCCGAGGCCGTCGCGGACGTCCGGGCGCAGCTCGCTGGGGGATCGTACGACCCGGTGAGCGAGATCGCTGTCTGCGAAGGTCAGCCCGATCATCGCCGGTTGGTCGGCTTGGTGCCGATGGCCAAGTTCTTGGCCGCCGCCGACGGTGTGCCCATGTCCGACCTCGTGGACGACGATCCACCCGTCGTGGCGCCCGGCCTGGACACTGAACCTGCGGCCTGGAAGGCCGTCGAGCATGGGGAGTCGAGTCTGGCCGTCGTCGACGCGAACGGCCACTTTCGCGGCCTGTTGCCACCCGGACGCTTGCTCGGAGCACTCTTGCACGCGCACGACCAGGACTTCGCCCGACTGGGCGGTTATCTGGCCTCCGCCGAATCCGCGCGACACGCGGTGGAGGAGCCGCTGGTCCGTCGGCTTTGGCATCGCGTTCCGTGGTTGCTGGTGGGATTGGCCGGCGCCGGCATCTCGGCGTGGCTCGTCGGGATCTTCGAGGGCCGCATCGCCACCGACGTGCGGGTCGCCTTCTTCATCCCGGGTGTGGTCTACATGGCTGACGCAGTCGGTACGCAGACCGAGGCCCTGGTGATCCGCGGCATGTCGGTGGGAGCACGGATGCGGACCGCCTATCGACTCGAGGGCCTCACCGGTCCGGTGGCGGGGGTCATCTTCGGGTTGGTGGCTCTTCCGCTGGTCTGGGTCTCCCTGGACTCATTCGAGCTGGGGCTCACGGTCGGCATCGCACTCGTTGCCGCCTGCAGTGTGGCGACCCTGGTGGCGTGTGTCCTTCCGTGGGTCATGGCTCAAGCCGGGCAGGATCCCGCCTACGGCAGTGGTCCGCTGGCCACCGTTGTCCAAGACCTGTTGTCCTTGGCGATCTACTTGGGCGTCGCGCAGGCGATCCTGGGCTGACTAGCGCGGCTTCGCGTCGCCGAACGGCTCGTCACGTTCGCGGACTGCCTCCCGGAACCCGGCTTCAGCGGCGCGCTGCTGGAAGGCATACCCCTCCTTGGTGTGCCGAGCGATGCCGTCGAACACCGTGCTGACCAAGCCCGACGTCGCGACTCCTTGGGCGAGCAGCGCGCTGTTGAGAGCCAGCTTGGCCATGATCAGTTGGTTGGCCGGCATCTGCGCGATGCGTTGAACGAACGTCTCGGTGCGCGCATCCAACTCGGCTGCCGGCCAGGATTCAACCGCCAGCCCCCACTCGACGGCGGTGCGCCCATCGATGCAGTCCCCGGTGAAAAGCAGGCGCTTGGCACGAGCGTCGCCAATCCGATGGGCCCACATGCCGGCGGCCGGTATGCCCCACACCCGCGCCGGCGGATAGCCGATGCGGACGTCGTCGGCGCAGATGATCTGGTCCGCAAAGAGGGCGATGTCGGACCCGCCGGCAACCGCGAAGCCGTGCAGCTTCGCGACCGTGGGCTTGTTGGCGTACAGGAGGCTGGCGAAGCCGCGGTTGAAGCGGCTCATCATGGCGTAGTCGACCATGGGATCCCAGACCTGGTTGGGG
>DATFFJ010000048.1:0-3269 GCA_035250065.1 Aeromicrobium sp.
GCCGCCATCCACCGCACGAGCACGTAGAACGCGAGAATCGCGATGACCGGACAGGCGATCGCGATGAACCCCGAATCCGGATAGTTGGTCAGGACCATCGCCAGTTCAAGCCCGACAATCGACGCTGCGAAGAGCGCGAGCGCCGCGGGCGCCCACCATCGCTCGAGGAAACTGGCGCTCATCAGGAGACCGAACAGCAGGGCTACGAGCCCGATGCCGGCAGAGGTGATCTGCAGGGCGAGGTGTGCGTCGGGATGCAGAAGCCAGTGCCGCGAGGAGAGCTGGATCGAGAAGCCGCCGGTTGCGAAGGTCAGCCAGAGAATGCCGGCGAGCTGCGAGACGCGACGCATCTCACTGGTCTCGCGCAAGCGAACCCCGAAGCGGGCCGCGGCCGTCATGTTCGAAGCGTAGGCCTGTCCACCCCGCCATACGGGGAGAAACTGGCCTAGAGATCAACGGCGCGACCGGGCAGCTTGGCCAGGAGCTCCTGCCCTTGCGCAAGCAGGTTGTGCTCGGTCAGCACCTCGTACCGCCCAGGGATCACCTTGGAAATTGAGCTGAAGTCGCGCTGCCCGCGGGTGGCGAGGTAGCCGATCAATGCCCACACCGCGCCGAACAGGACACCAAGCAGGACGCCGGTCAGGACGGTCGCGAAGTACGAGGCCCCGTCCCTGACGAAGATTCCCAGGAGCAGCCCCACCAGCAAGCCGAGCCATGCGCCCGAAGCAGCCCCGGCGGCCAAGACGCGCGACGTCGTCAGTCGTCCGGTGACGCGTTCGACCTGCTTGAGGTCGGTCCCGACGATCAGGACGTTCTGCACCGGGAAGCCCTCGTCGGACAGGAAGTCGACGGCCCGCTGCGCGTCGGCGTAGTCGTCGTATACGCCGAGCGACTGTGGGTACTTGAGCGAGAAGATCTCTGCCATGTCCCCGACCATAGTCGGCACTAGCCATTTGACCGACCGCAGTCGCATGGTGGAAGACGTACGCAATCGATGGGGGAATCAGAGATGACAACAGCACGAGACGTGATGACCACCGGCACGCAATGCATCAAGGAAGACCAGACACTCGCCGAGGCGGCCCGCATGATGCGCGACCTCGACGTCGGTTCGCTTCCGATCTGCGGAGCCGACAACAAGCTGCACGGCATGATCACCGACCGCGACATCGTCGTGAAGTGCATCGCCGATGACGGTGACTGCACCCAGACCCGAGCCGGCGACCTCGCCCAAGGATCAATCCATTGGGTCTCCGCCGACGCCGACATCGACGACGTCCTGGCCCAGATGTCCGAGCACCAGGTCAAGCGGATGCCGGTCGTCGAAGACCACCGGCTGATCGGGATGATCAGCGAGACCGACCTGACCAAGTCGAACCTCGACAACGCACGGCTCGCCGACGTCGTCAGCGACGTCTACGCCTGACGCCCCGCACCACCGCTTCTTCTGTCAGGGCCTCGGCCTAGCGTCATCACCCTGATCGCCGAGCCGAGGAGTGACATGAACAAGCGACAGGGATACCCGACCGGAGTTCCGTGTTGGGCCGATACCACACAGCCAGATCCGGACGCCGCGGTCGAGTTCTACTCGCGCCTGTTTGGGTGGGAATGCGAGGACGTCATGCCGGACGGCTCGCCCATGAAGTACTTCATCGCGCGACTGGACGGCGGCGACGTGGCAGCCATCGGGTCCATTCCCGAGCGCGCGCCCGACCGGGCGATGTGGAACACCTACATCTGGGCCGACGACGTCGACGCAGTGGTTCCGGCCGTGGTCAAGGCCGGCGGCACAGTCTTCGCCGAGCCCTTCGACGTCATGGAGTTCGGCCGGATGGCTGTCTTCACCGATCCCGAGGGTGCGGTCTTCAGCGTTTGGCAACCCGGAACACACCGCGGATCCGAGGTGGTCAACGAGCACGGTTCGGTCAACTTCAACACCCTCCACTCGCGAGAACTCGAGTCAGCCCGAGGGTTCTACGGATCGGTCTTCGGGTGGTCGACCCTTGACGTCGGCGGCCCGACGCCGATGTGGGCAATGGCTGGTTACGGCGATCACCTGGAGGAAAAGGTGTCTCCTGGCCTGCGGGAGTCCATGGCCGAGATGGGCGCTCCCGCCGGGTTCGAGGACGTCGTCGCCGCCGTCGACCTGATCGACCCGAACGACACGACAACGCCGGCCCACTGGGGCGTGACGTTCGCGGTCGACAACGCCGACGAAACTGCCGAGCTCGCGACCCAGTTGGGTGGCACGGTCGTGGCTCCGCCCATGGACCTGCCGTGGGTTCGCCAGACGGTCATCGCCGACCCGCAGGGCGCGATCTTCACCGCGAGTCAGTTCGTTCCCCCGACGTGACTTAGCCCCAGGACAGCTCCAGCTCGGCGAGCGCTGACTCCAGGTGGGTTAGCAGCCGCTGGAGGTGCGGCACACTCGTGCGGCATCCGATGAGCCCGAAGTCGAGGTACTTGTCGCGGCTGCAGAGCGTGATGTTCAGCGCCTGCCCGTCCAGCACGATGGAGACCGGGTACATCCCGTCGAGCTGGGCGCCGTTGAAGTACATCTGACTCCGGGATCCGGGAACGTTGGACACGATCACGTTGAACGGCGGCCGGCTGAACTTCAGGGCGCCCGGGAACGTTCCCATGAGCAGCGGCGCCATCTGCATGGCCGAGTACGCCATGATCTGCGCTGGGTTGAGTTCGCTGAGCAGCCGCTTGTTCGATCGGGAGGAGTAGGCGATCTCCTCCAGCCGGGTGGCGCCGTCGGGCCGATCGGTCGCCAGGTTGACCACCATGGCGCCCACGGCATTGCCGCCGTCGCGGTCGCCGTCACCGGACCGCAGAGCCAGAGACACCGGGCACATGGCGGACAGCGGCTCGTCCGGCAGAGCCTCCTGCTCGAGCAGGTAGTCGCGAAGCGCACCTGAGACCATCGCCAACACGACGTCATTCAGGCTCGTTCCCGAGGACTTGGCCACGCGTTGAATGCGCTCGATCTCCCACGACTGCGCAGCAAACCGCCGGGCGCCGCCCACGCGGCCGTTGAGGATGGTCCTTGGCGCGCTCGGCAGGCCCAGGTCCACGTCCTTCACGATCTGTGACGCGACGCGTACGCCACCGGGGATCAGGCTCAAGGCGTCGCCGGCGGCGCCGCCGATCGCTCTGACCAGTCCAAACGGGTTGCGGTCCTTCGGGATCGTGTCGATCTCGGTTGAGCTGGACCGCTTGCGGGGCGGGGTTGCCCACGGTGGGCGGCACTCCCGATTGTCCGG
>DATFFJ010000049.1:0-4522 GCA_035250065.1 Aeromicrobium sp.
CGCCACTGGATGCCGCCACCGATGGTCGCGACGCGATGATCGCGGTGGGTATGAACGGCCAGCACCTGCCGGCGGAGCATGGGTACCCGGCGCGCCTGATCGTTCCCGGCCTCTACGGCTTCATCAGCGCGACGAAGTGGATCACCCGCATGACACTGACCACGTATGCCGCGCAAGAGGCCTACTGGACACCCCGCGGCTGGGCCACGCAGGCTCCCATCAAGCTGGCCAGCCGCATCGACGTACCGCGGGACGGCGAGGAGCTCGACGCCGGCGACACGGTCATCGGCGGGATCGCCTGGGCGCCGGACGACGGCGGCGTCGGGCGTGTCCAGGTCCGCATCGATGACCGGCCCTGGCAGGACGCCACGCTCGGGCCGTCCGGCGGTGCCGTCTACTGGCGGCAGTGGTTCGTCCGCTGGGACGCGCCGAAGGGCGAGCATCGCATCCGCGTGCGCGTCGTCGGCGTCAACGGCGATGTCCAGACGAGCAAGCCGGCTGAGCCGGCACCCGATGGAGCCAGCGGCCACCACCAGGTCACGGTGTCGGTCGTCTAGCCAAAGCCGAGACACGCTGACGCCGCGGGCGTTAGCGTGCGGCGCACGCGCTCTGCACACAGCAGCTCCGGACGCGCGCTCCCCGAAGGATTCGCATGAAGCATTTCCCTGGCCGTCGCCGCGCCACCATCATCAGCTACGCCGCGCTCATCATCATCCTCACCGCCGGAGCAGCACAGAGCCTGAGCGGCAGCAACACCGTCTTCACCGACGACGTTGTCAATGGCCAGATATTCGCGGCGGACATCGCCACCAATGCGGTCTCCGGCTCCAAGGTCTACCCGAACTCGCTCACCGGGGCGGACGTGCGTGGTGACACTCTCGTCTACGAGGCCGAGGGCGAGGTCATCAACCTCAACGCCAACAGTGCCGCGGATCTCGACGCCTTCTGCAACAGCGAGTTTGACATTGCGGTTTCAGGCCAGTGGGAGGCCTGGAACAACAATCTCGACGTGCCGGCAGAGCTCATCGACGTGAGCGTGAGTGCGTCCATCGGCGACGGATGGACGTTCCACATCAGGAACAACACGGCTGAGACGGTCGAGGTCAATACCTGGGTGATGTGCATGCAGCGTTGATCACGCTCAGCCCCTCGGGCGACGCCACCCTACGAACGCGAGCGCAAGCCCGAGCCCGGCGACGATCGGTCCGACCACCGCCCAGAACTTGACGCCGGTCATGGGACTGCCCTCGAGGTAGCCCAGCCCCTGGAAGGTCCAGATGGCGCCGACCACGGCCCCGGCCAGTCCGATCAGGATGACGAGAACGCGACCCATGTCAGTGGATCTCGCGCTTGAGGATCTTGCCGGTGGCTGTCATCGGCAGCTCGTCCCGGAACTCCACGATGCGGGGGTACTTGTAGGACGCGAACTGCTCCTTGCCCCACGCCAGAAGCTCGTCTTCGGTCGTCTGGTCACCCGGCTTCTTGACGATGACCGCCTTGATCTCCTCGCCGTGCGACTCGTGCGGGACACCGATCACGGCGACGAGGGACACCGCCGGGTGCTCCATCAGCACCTCCTCGATCTCGCGCGGGTACACGTTGAATCCACCCCGGATGATCATGTCCTTACTGCGGTCGACGATGTAGTACCAGCCGTCCTCGTCCTTCCGGGCGAGGTCTCCGGAGCGGAACCAGCCGTCCTTGACGGCTTCGGCGGTGGCCTCGGGTCGGCCGTGGTAGCCCTTCATGATGTTGTGGCCCTTGATGGCGATCTCGCCGACGGCCGTCTTGCCGTCGTCTTGGATCTCGTCGGGCACGTCGGACCAGTCGTCGTTGATGAGCTTCATCTCCACGCCCGGGATCGGCGTGCCGATCGACCCGACGCGGGGCTCGTCCCCGAAGCGCGAGAACGAGGCGACCGGCGAGGTCTCTGACAGTCCGTACCCCTCGAGGATGGTGACGCCGAGTTTCTCCTGCACCTGATGATGGATCTCGACCGGGAGGGCCGCTCCGCCGGCGACGGCGACGCGCAGATTCTTGGCCAGCACACCAACGTCGTAGGCCTCGGGATTTGCGTCCAACGCCTGGAGCAGCCCCCAGTACATCGTCGGCACACCCCCGAAGTACGTGACGCCCTCGCGCAGCATCAGCCCGAGCGCTGCCTCGGCTTCGAAGCGTGGGAGGAGGACCAGCGTGCCGCCGTAGTAGATCCCGCCGTTCTGCAGGACGCTCTGGCCGAAGGAGTGGAACAGCGGGAGGACGATGAGATAGGTGTCCGGCTCCTCAGGGTCTGCGCCGAACAGCTGACTGTGCACCTTGACGTTGTCGAGCAGGTTTCGGTGCATGAGCTCCGCGCCCTTCGGCTGGCCGGTCGTGCCCGAGGTGTAGAGGATGACCGCGACGTCGTCGGAGTCGGTCTCGACCGTGTCGAACGTCGTCGGCTGCTCGGCGACGAGTGGCGCGTAGTACTCCGGCGGCTCCAGCGGCGCGGGCGCACTGGAGTCGAGCTTGATGAGGAAGAACTCCGAGCATGAGTCAGTGGCCTGGAAGCCTTCCCACGCGGCTTCGCCGATCGGCAGCTCGGCACTTCCCTCGAAGGCGAAGTAGGCCTTCGCCCCGGAGTCGTTGAGGTGATAGGCGACCTCACGACCTTTGAGCAGGACGTTCAGCGGGACGACCGTGGCACCGGCCTTGAGGATGCCGAAGTAGATGATCGTGAAGTACGGCAGGTTCGGGCAGGAGATCGCCACCCGATCACCGGGCTGGATGCCGCGGGATACCAGCAGATTCGCCACTTGGTTCGAGGCGGCGTTGACCTGCGCGTAGCTGAGCCGTTGGTCGCCGAAGACGATCGCCGTGCGGTCCGGATGCTTGCCCGTCGAGTCTTCGAGGATGGAAGCGAGGTTCACCATGCGCGTCACCCTAATGGCGTGCGGTGCTGCCGTCGCGGTCAGAACGGGCCAAATTCCGCGCACCCGGTCGTGCAGTGCGCCCAATCGGTTGTGCCAGTCAGCAGCCGTCGCGGATCAGTCCGGGCCGGTTGCCCCGGCTGACCTCGATGAATGCCACGCGGGAGGTGTCGACCAATCGCCCCGGTTCGTTGTCAAAGCCGAACCCGACCCAGTTGTCACCGTCACGCAGGAAGACGCCGGCTTGCCCGTAATCCATGCGAACGGGACCTTCGAGCCGGTCGCCATACGTGTTGTCGACGGCGGCATAGGTGTTGCCGACGCTGATGCCCTCCGGTGTCTCCAGGCCTGCCCTGGCCATGCCGAGCGAGACGATCTGCCGGTCGGTACCCACAATGACGTCCAGACCTTGGGACCACTGTCCCTTCCATTTCCAGAACGTGCCTTCGCACGCCTGTTCGCGTTGGGGGTCACGCTCCAGGTAGCCGAGGTCGACGGCCTCCTGGACGTCCATCCCCGCACGGACCGGCTGGAACGCGCCGGGGATGACGTTGCCCAGCGTGAGCGGTTTGCCATCCGCGCCCTCAAGGTCCGCTGGCGACCAGGCCGGCCCCTGACGTTCGTTTCGGTTGGCCCCGATCGTTTGCTCGTCCACGAGCGGCGACGGCGCGGCGTCCGGCGTGGCAGCGGGTGCGTCGGCCCCCGGCGCCGGCTCGTTCGACTGCCCGCTCCGGCCCGTAATGTCGAACCATGCCGCGAACGCGAGGAAGGCAAGCAGTCCCGCAACCAAAATGACAGCGGACCTACGCTCCATGTGATGACCTCCTCGTGACGGCAGTGCCGAGACTACGACTCAAAACGCCTCGCCGGTGAGCATTTCGTAGGCCTCGATGTACCGAGCGCGGGTCTGCTCAACGATGTGCTCCGGCAACCGCGGAGGGGGCTTGTCCGAGGCTCGGTCCCAGCCGCTCTCCGGTGACACCAGCCAGTTGCGCACGAACTGCTTGTCGAACGACGGCTGCGCATGGCCGGGGTCGTATTGGTCCGCCGGCCAGAACCGAGACGAGTCCGGGGTGAGGACCTCGTCCGCGAGCACGATCTGGCCCCCGGGCCGCGCCCCGAACTCGAACTTGGTGTCGGCCAGGATGATGCCCCGCTCCCGGGCGATCTCTTCGGCGCGGCCGTACACCGTGAGGGTCAAGTCGCGCAGGGCCTCGGCCGTCTCCCTCCCGACTGTTGTGACGACGTGGTCGAAGTCGACGTTCTCGTCGTGCTCGCCAAGGTCGGCCTTGGTGGCCGGCGTGAAGATCGGCTCGGGCAGGCGCGATCCGTCGACCAAGCCCGGCGGCAATGCGATACCGCAGATGGCCCCGGTCGCGTCATAGTCGACCAGCCCGGATCCCGCCAGGTAGCCGCGCGCCACGCACTCGACCGGGAACATGTCGAGCCGCTCGCAGATCACCGCACGGCCACGCACGACGTCCGGAACGTCCGTGCTCACGATGTGGTTCGGGACGAGGTCGGCCAGCTGGTCGAACCACCAGAGAGACATGCGGGTGAGGATCTCGCCCTTGTCCGGGATGCCTGGCTCGAGGACGAAGTCATAGGCGCTG
>DATFFJ010000050.1:0-3303 GCA_035250065.1 Aeromicrobium sp.
GATCTCGATCCGATACGTCTCGCCATCGACGTCGACCTCGGTC
This sequence comes from Aeromicrobium sp., assembly GCA_035250065.1. Classification (GTDB taxonomy): domain Bacteria; phylum Actinomycetota; class Actinomycetes; order Propionibacteriales; family Nocardioidaceae; genus Aeromicrobium. The sequence goes on from DATFFJ010000050.1 coordinate 44, forward strand.
CAGCCGTTGAAGGCGATGGGCTCGTCGTACTGGGAGGTCTGGAAGTTCTTCGGCATGTCCGGGTAGAAGTAGTTCTTCCGGGCGAACCGGCACCACGAGGCGATCTGGCAGTTGAGGGCGAGTCCGATGCGAATGGCCGACTCGACCGCGGTCTCGTTCACGACCGGCAGCGCACCAGGCAGGCCAAGGCAGACCGGGCAGACGTTCGAGTTCGGCTCTGCGCCGAAGTTTGTTGCGCAGCCGCAGAACATCTTCGACTCGGTGTTCAGCTCGATGTGAACCTCAAGTCCCATGACCGGCTCGTAGCGGGTCAATGCGTCGTCGAAGTCGACGAGCGTGACGGTCCCGGTCGTTGTCATCGGACGACCTCTAGCTCCGGAGCCTTACTGAGGATCGGAGCACCCCACCGCTCGAGCAGCATCCGCTCCAAGGCGGCACCGACGTTGTAGAGCCGGTCGTCGGCCATGGCTGGGGCGAGGAACTGGATGCCCGTGGGCAGGCCGTCCGCAGCAACCCCGGACGGCAGGGACAGGCCCGGCACGCCGGCGAGGTTGGCCGGGATGGTGGCGACGTCCTGGGCGTACATGGCCAGCGGGTTGTCCAGCTTGTCGCCGAACTTGAACGCGGTCGTCGGGGACGTCGGCGAGGCGAGGACATCGGCCACGCCGAACGCCTTGGCAAAGTCCTCGGCGATGAGGGTGCGCACCTTCTGGGCCGAGCCGTAGTAGGCGTCGTAGTAGCCGCTGGACAGGGCGTACGTCCCCAGGATGATGCGGCGCTTCACCTCATCACCGAAGCCAGCGTCCCGCGTGGCCGCCATGACCGTCTCCGCGCTCGGATCTCCATCCGGGGTGACGCGCAGGCCATAGCGCATCGCATCGAAGCGGGCCAGGTTGCTCGAGGCCTCGCTCGGGAGGATCAGATAGTACGCGGCCAGAGCGTGCACAAAGCTGGGACACGACACTTCGACGATCTCTGCGCCGGCGCCGCGCAGCAGGTCGAGCGACTCCTCGAATCGGGCGACGATCTCCGGGTCGAATCCCTCCCCGCCCAACTCCGTGACGACTCCGATGCGCAGGCCGTTGACGTCAGCCCGGCGGGCGGCTTCGACAACCGGTGGCACCGGTTGGTCGATGCTGGTCGAGTCGAGCGGATCGTGGCCGGCGATGACCTCGTGCAGCAGCGCCGCGTCCAGCACCGTTCGCGTGCACGGGCCGGCTTGGTCGAGGCTGCTGGCGAGGGCGATCAAGCCGTACCTCGAGACCCCTCCGTACGTCGGCTTCACGCCGACAGAACCGGTCATCGCCGCAGGCTGCCGAATCGAGCCGCCGGTGTCGGTCCCGATGGCCAGGGGCGCTTCGAAGGCGGCCACCGCCGCGGCCGACCCACCGCCAGAGCCGCCAGGAATGCGGTCTGTGTCCCACGGGTTGCGAGTCGGACCATAGCCGGAATGCTCGGTCGACGAGCCCATGGCGAACTCGTCCATGTTGGTCTTGCCGAGAATCGGCAAGCCGGCCGCCTTGAGCCGTGTGGTCACGGTGGCGTCGTACGGGGCAATCCAGCCCTCCAGGATGCGCGAACCGGCTGTCGTGGGGATGCCCTTGGTGGTCAGGACGTCCTTGACGGCGATCGGGACCCCGGCCAGCGTGGACAGGGACTCGCCCGCTGCGCGGCGGGCGTCGATGTCGCGCGCCGTGGCGAGGGCACCGTCAGCGTCGACGTGAAGAAACGCATGAATCGTGGCGTCAACATCCGCGATTCGATCAAGATGCGCTTCAACAACCTGCACCGATGATGCCTCGCGACTGGCGAGAAGTTCGGCGAGCTCGCTCGCTGACTTGCGAATCAGCTCACTCACTCTTCCTCCAGGATCTTCGGCACGAGGAAGCGTTCCTGCTCGCTGGCTGGAGCGCCAGCGAGCGCGTCGTCGGTCGGCAGCCCAGGCCGTACGGCATCGGGCCGAAAGACGTTGCTGATCGGCAGCGGGTGGCTCATCGGGCGAACGTCGTCGCCTGCCGCGCTCTCGACAACCCGCACGTGCTCGAGGATCGCCGGCAGCTCGTCCGCCAAGTGGTCGAGCTCGTCGTCGCTCAGGCTGATGCGCGCCAATCCCGCGAGGTGCTTAACCTCGGCTCGGGTGATGGCCGATTCGGGCATGCGAAGTCCTTCGAAGAGGGCGTCTGGCTGTGCAAACTACGGGGGAAAAGACCCGACCCATCCTAGTAACACGAACGTGCGCCCCCGTTCACGCGTCCGGCGTACCCTCTGCATCATGCTGGATATTCCGTTCCCCTACCGCATCCCCAAGGGATACACGGTCGTCGACGACGATGACGACGATCCAGTCCTGCTGGATGACGCCGGCAGAGCCCTCGACACCTGGCGCGAGGACTATCCCTACGAGACGCGTCTCGATCGCCCGACGTACGACTATGAGAAGCGGCTGCTCCAGATTGAGCTGCTCAAGCTGCAGAACTGGATCCAGGACACCGGCCAGCGACTGATCCTGCTGTTCGAGGGACGCGACGCCGCGGGCAAGGGCGGCACGATCAAGCGTTTCACCGAGAACCTGAACCCGCGCAGCGCGCGCGTGGTCGCACTCGTCAAGCCGACTGAGGTTGAGCGCACCCAGTGGTACTTCCAGCGGTACGTCCAGCACCTTCCCTCGGCAGGAGAGATGGTGTTCTTCGACCGCTCCTGGTACAACCGCGCGGGCGTCGAGCGGGTGATGGAGTTCTGCACGCCCGAGCAGTACACCGAGTTCCTCAAGCAGGTCCCGGCCTTCGAGAAGATGCTGATCCGCGAGGGGATCTACCTGGTGAAGTTCTGGTTCTCGGTCTCGCGCTCAGAACAGCTGACGCGATTCACGATCCGCCAGATCGACCCCGTGCGGCAGTGGAAGCTTTCGCCGATCGACCTCGCGTCTCTTGATCGGTGGGAGGCGTACACCGAGGCCAAGGAAGAGATGTTCCGCAAGACGGACAAGGCCAAGGCGCCGTGGACCGTGGTCAAGAGCAACGACAAGAAGCGGGCCCGCCTGGAGGCCATCCGGTACGTGCTGAACCGCTTCGACTACGCCGACAAGGACAAGGAGGTCGTCGGCACCCCGGACCCGCAGATCGTCGGCCCGGCCTCACTGGCGGTGGAGGGCACCGAGATGTCGCCGCGCGTATTCCCGCGGCTTTAGTGACCGTAAAGTCGTTGTCGACCGCCCTCCCGGTGGTTAACGTGGCGGTACACGTGAAGGGAGGTGGTCCGAA
>DATFFJ010000051.1:0-7075 GCA_035250065.1 Aeromicrobium sp.
CGAGCCAGCGGGCCGCCGGACGCAGGTGGAACCCTCGCCTCCTACGTCGATCCCAAGTTCGTCCAGGCGAACGTCGCGCTCATCGACAACCCGGACGCCGTGATCCGGATCTACTCGGACAAGTTCATCGACGGCATCCGCGACCGCGTCATCCTCGCCGAGCTCGTCGCCGGGCTGATCGGAGGCGCCGTCCTGTTCCTGATCGTGCCCCGCCGCCGCCTGCGCGAAATTCCGAGCGGACAGGTTGCGGCAGCGGCCATTCTTCTGGTCGCCAGCGCCACTGCGGTCTCCACCGCCGTCGCCGTCCAGCTGTTCCGCGCCTGGCCGTGCAGCCACCCGACGGGCGTCGCGTATGCGATGCCGGATGTCGACAAACTCAGTTTCGGGAGCCCGGAGACCCTTGAGGTGGCTCAGCAGGTCAAACCGTTCACCGACAAGAACCTGGAGCGCATTCGCGACCAGGCACGGGACTACGAGCAGGCGGCTCAGTCCAGCCTGGTCGAGCAGCTCGAAGCACAACGCGAGGAGCTCACGCCACGTGACGATGAGACCTTGATCGCCGCTGAGGCAGACCCGCAAGGCAGCTTCGTCGGCGTCCGCGTCCGAAGGCATCTGTACGCAGAACTCGTCGAGCTGCTGGGGTCCGATGCGATCTCGATGCGCACGATCTCCGGCGACGTGAGTTCCAACGGAACCATCGCCGAGTCTGAGTTCGTCGCCCAAGAATCGCGCGTCAGTCCGCGAATTCCGACCGTCGCCAGCGGCGGTGACCACGATTCCCACGACACCTGGCAGCAGATGAAGGACGGCGGCATCGTCATTCCTGACCTGCAGGCGGTCAAGGTGTCAGCGCTTCGCGTGGCCGGGGCCAACGATCGCGAACGCAAGAGCCTCTTCGGCGGCATCATCACCAATCCCAGTGGCGTGAGCGAACAGGAACTGGGCGCCCGGCTGCGTGCCAGAGTGGGCTCCGGCCCGCACATCGTGCTCCTGCATCAGCCGGACGCCGCGGCCGCCTACCTCGGCCTGCCGAGCCTCGGCGCGGTGCGGTCGCTCAACGGCAGCAGGACCGAGCCCTACGACGACGGCATCCCCGACCAGCCCCCTGGGATCGTCAACATCGGCCACCTGCACGAGTCCGACGGGCCTTGGGTGCTGTGGAACACCGGCGGCCGAGAGATCACCTGGACGGTCGTCGACCAACTGGGCACGTCCGGTGGCGTGGAGAATCGCCCGACCGTGAACAAGTTCAGCACGCCCACCTCCGCACCGCTGAAGCCGCTGAGCGTGCGGCTTCAGTTCGTCAACACCACGTCCCGGCTCCAAACCGGCTACGTCACGATCAGCTGCGACACCGACGGCGACTGCACGGTCTCGGATCGGGTCGACGTCGGGCTCCCTGGCGGGCAACCTGAGGTGATCGAACTACCGAAGCGAGATCCCACCCGACACTGGCTCGATCCGGCGAACTGGCCCACCGGCGATCAGTTCGTCGAACCCAGCCCGACCCAAACCACCGTCGAGCCGCCGCGTCAGTAGTACCAGGGGTAGGCGGACCAGTCCGGGTCGCGCTTTTCGAGGAACTGGTCGCGACCCTCCTGGGCCTCGTCGGTCATGTAGGCGAGGCGCGTGGTCTCACCGGCGAACAGCTGCTGGCCGACGAGTCCGTCGTCGATCAGGTTGAACGAGTACTTGAGCATGCGCTGCGCGGTCGGGCTCTTGCCGTTGATGAGGCGGCCCCATTCGAGCGCCGTGCTCTCCAGTTCGGCGTGCGGCACCGCCTTGTTCACCGTTCCCATGCGGACGCCGTCCTCCGCCGAATACTCCTGGGCGAGGAAGAAGATCTCGCGGGCGAACTTCTGCCCCACCTGACGCGCGAGGTACGCCGAGCCGTAGCCACCGTCGAAGCTGCCGACGTCGGCGTCAGTCTGCTTGAACTTCGCGTGCTCAGCGGACGCGAGCGTCAGGTCGGCGACGACGTGCAAGCTGTGGCCACCGCCGGCCGCCCAGCCCGGGACGACCGCGATGACGACCTTGGGCATGAAACGGATCAGCCGCTGACACTCGAGGATGTGCAGCCGAGCGAGCCTGGCCTGGTCGATCGGGTTGGGCGGCGCACCGGCATCGTCATGGCCCGGCGTCTCGTATTGATAGCCAGCCTTGCCGCGAATGCGCTGGTCACCGCCGGTGCAGAAGGAATGCTTGCCGTTCTTCGGGCTGGGTCCGTTGCCGGTCAGCAGGACACAACCGACGTCGGCCGACATGCGGGCGTGCTCCAGGACCCGCAGCAGTTCGTCGACAGTGCTCGGGCGAAACGCGTTGAGGACGTCGGGGCGGTCGAAGGCGATGCGGACCGTGCCGTGCGCCTTGGCGCGGTGGTACGTCAGGTCCACCAGGTCGCCGAAACCCGGCACCTCGTCCCACGCTGACGGGTCAAACGTGTCGGAGACCTCGGGCAATGCGCTCACAGACCCGAGGGTAGTGGTGCCACTACTTCTCGATGCGCTCCAGCAAGAAGACAGGGATCTCACGATCGGTCTTCTCCTGGTACTCGGCGTAGGGCGCGTACTGCGCCACAGCCCGCTCCCACCACTCGGTCCGCTCGGCTCCCTCAGCGATTCGAGCTCGGTAGAGCGCCGGTTCGGGGCCGTCCTGCAGCTGAACGACCGGATCCTCGACGAAGTTGTGGTACCAATCGGGATGCTCGGGGGCGCCGCCATTCGAGGCGACTGCGGCGTAGACACCGTCCTTCTCCACCCGCATGACCGGGTTCTTGCGCAGCTTGCCGGACTCCGCACCCCGCGACGTGATGACGACGATCGGCCATTCCGTCTTGCCCATCAATGTGTTCGCCTCGCGACCACCCGACGCTTCGTACTCTCGAACCTGGTCGTTGGCCCAGCCGGCGGCGCCGGGCTCGTACTCGCCTTCAAGGAGATCCATGCCTCCGACTCTGCCGCGTACGAGGTTCAGTACCGTCAATCCATGGCCCACACCTTCACCGGCAAGGTCGCGCTGATCACCGGTGCGGCCCGCGGGATCGGCGCCGGCGTGGCCCGCGGCTACGTCGCGGCCGGCGGCAGAGTCGCACTGCTCGGTCTCGAGCCGGACCTGCTCAAGGAGCTCGCAGCCGAGCTCGGCGACAGCGCCGCGTGGTGGGAGGCCGACGTACGGAGCGGCACCGCTATGACCAAGGCGATTGATGAAGCGGCCGCGCACTTCGGCCGCATCGACCACGTACTCGCCAACGCCGGCATCGCGTCCTACGGCACCGTGCGCCAGATCGACGATGCGTCGTTTGCTCGGGTCGTCGACATCAACATCAACGGTGTGTACCGCACGCTGCACGCGTCGATCCCCCACTTGGAGAAGACGAAGGGCTACGCACTCGTCGTGGCGTCGCTCGCCTCGTTTGCCCCGCTGGCCGGGCTCGCGTCGTACAACGCCAGCAAGGCCGGCGCCGAGTCACTGGCTCTCGCGGCCAAGCAGGAAGTTGCCTTCCTGGGCATCGACGTCGGCGTGTGCCATCCGTCGTGGATCGACACCGACATCGTCCGCAACGCTGAAGCGGACTTGCCGACGTTCCGTGCCATTCGCAAGAAGCTGCCCTACCCGGCGAACTCGACCACGACGCTGGAGGAATGTGTAGATGCAATCCTCAAGGGCTTTACCAAGCGCAAGGCGCGCGTCTACATCCCCAAGGGCGTGGTGCTGGCAAACTTCACGAAGCCACTGGTCAACAGCGTGCTCGTCTGGCCGGTCATTCGCCGGATCTCAAGCAAGCAGGTCCGGGGCCTGGAAGCTGACGTCGACCATCTCGGCCGGTTCCAACACGCGCACGTGCCGCTGACCGACCCCGAGAACAGCTAGTCGATCTGGACGCTGGCGGCCAACGCCACCATGTGGCCGAGTCGCGCCAGCTCCGACGACAGGAACTCGGGCCCGCCATGGCGGCCCACCACGACGGTGAACGACAGGCCGTCGCGGCTCTTGGCGTGGGTGCCTGCCAACACGGTGTTCTTCCATCCGGCCACCGGATCGAGCATGCGTGACGACCTGATGGCCAGCCAGGTTTCTGCCTCCGGGACCAGCTTCGGCGCCGCACCCGTCTTGAACATGACCTGCGGCCGGCCGTCCATCCGACGCACGGCCATCGCCCAGTCGACGCGGAACGTGGCCGGAACGACCGATACCAACTGCTCGATCGCGCGCTCGGGTTCAGAGGTAAAGGATTCGACCGCCTCGAGATCCATGCTGAGGCTGGCGCCGGCGTTGTAGCGCGAGATCCACTGCACCTTGACTCCGTCCAGCTTGTGGCAGGCGGTGATCAGCGTCTCGGGAAGGACATCCGACGGAAGCTCAAGGAGCACGTCGTCGACTGCGGTTCCGTCACTGCGATGCTCGACGATTTCGATGGCTTCGATGTCAGCCTTGGCCGAGCCGAGTGCCGTCGCGAGGGCGCCCAGCGAACCGGGAACATCGGGCAGTTCCACCCGGAGCAGGAAAGCCATGGCGTCATCCCACCACATCTGTGTTTCAGTCACATGACGCTTGGCCGGCCTTGACCGTCGATCGCGTGTCGGCATGTAATGCGGGGATGACCAAGAGCATCTGGCTCCTGGTTTCGGGTGGCCTGATTCTGCTGGGCATTGCGTTGTTCGCCCTGCAGCCCGGCCCGCCGGAACCCGAGTGCGCGACCGATCCCAAGGCGACCTCCGGCTTCACCGACCCCGAACAGGACTGCCCGATCTCGATCGACAGCATGAACGCAATCCGGGACCACGAGACGGCCCCCAAGTTGTTCCGCATCGCCGGCGTGGCGACCGGAGCGACCGGGATCGTCCTCGCGGCAGTGGTCGGGATCGCGAGGATTCGAACCCCCCGCCGCGAGGAGCCGTAGCCCCGCCGACCCGCCCTGCGCCACACTGGAACCATGCGTTCCATCTGGAAGGGCGCCATCAGCTTCGGTCTGGTGAATGTGCCGGTGAAGGTTTACAGCGCGACAGAGAGCCACGACGTCTCGCTGCACCAGGTCCACGCCGAGGACGGCGGCCGCATTCGCTACCAGCGCAAGTGTGAGGTGTGCGAGAAGGTCATCCCCTACGAGGACATCACCAAGGCCTACGACGACGGGACTCGCACGGTCGTCCTGACCGACGAAGAGCTGAAGAGCCTGCCGGCCGAGAAGAGCCGTGACATCGACGTCGTCGAGTTCGTCCCGGCCGATCAGATCGACCCGCTCCATCTCGACAAGGCGTACTACCTGGAGCCGGACGCCCGCGCGGTCAAGCCGTACACGCTGCTGCGCCGCGCGCTGGAGGACACCGACCGGATGGCCGTCGTCCAGTTCGCCTTGCGTCAGAAGACACGGCTCGCGGTGCTACGGGTGAAAGACAACGTGCTGGTGCTGCAGACGTTGCTCTGGGACGACGAGGTTCGCGAGCCGGCGTTCGACGTGTTGGACGAGACTCCCCGCATCAGCCAGAAGGAACGCGACATGGCCAGCCAGCTCGTCGACTCGCTGGCCGGTGACTTCGATCCGAGCCAGTTCACCGACGAGTACCAGGAGCAACTCCGGACACTGGTCGAGGCCAAGCTCGAGCAGGGCGACGCACTCGACACTGAGGCGACGTTCGGCGATCGCGAAGAGCGCGAGGGCGCCGAGGTCGTCGACTTGATGGAGGCGCTGCAGCGCAGCATCGAGCGGAACAAGTCCAAGAAAGCGCCCGCAAAGAAGTCTGCTCCAAAGGCACGCAAGCGGGCCTGATCCGCGTCCATCATGGCGTCGCGTTCCTCCGGTGAGACGATCTCGATCGGCGGTCATCAATTCCGGCTGACCCACCCGGACAAGGTGATGTACCCGGAGACCGGCACGACCAAGGCCGACGTCATCCACTACTACGTGCAAATCGCGCCGTTCATGCTGCCGCACGTGGTTGGTCGGCCGGCCACCCGCAAGAGGTGGGTCGACGGCGTCGGGACGCCGGCCCATCCTGGCCAGGTCTTCTTCGAGAAGAACCTGCCCGACTCGGCACCGTCCTGGATCAGGCGGACGACCATCCAGCACAAGACCAGCCGCAACAGCTACATCGTCATCGAGGACGTCGCTGCGCTGGCTTGGCTTGGCCAGATGGCAGCACTGGAGATCCACGTCCCGCAGTGGCAGGCCGGGCCGCGCAACACAAAGCGCAACCCGGACCGGCTGGTGCTCGATCTCGACCCCGGACCGGGAGCAGGCCTTCCGGAGTGTGTGGCCGTCGCCAAGCGCGCCCGCAAACTGCTGCGCGAGCTCGATCTCGATGCGTACCCGGTCACCAGCGGCAGCAAGGGCATCCATCTCTATGCCGGGCTCGACCGCACCCATGACGCGGAGTACGTCAACGCCTTCGCCAAACAGTTCGCGCTCGCCTTGGAGGGCGAGATGCCGGACCTGGTCGTCACCAACCAGAAGAAGGCACTGCGCGGCGGCAAGGTCCTCGTCGACTGGAGCCAGAACAATCAGGCCAAGACAACGATCGCCCCCTATTCGCTGCGTGGGCGCACGCTGCCGACGGTCGCCGTGCCGCGGACGTGGCGGGAGCTGGACGCGCCGGACCTGGATCACCTGGCGTTTGACGAGGTGCTGGAGCGGATGAAGCGGCGCAAGGATCCGATGGCGCCGCTCGGTCATCCAGTCGAGGTGTCGGACGAGGCTGCCGACAAGCTGACGGTCTACCGCGAGAAGCGTGACGCCTCAAAGACGCCCGAGCCGGTGCCAGACTACGTCGGCGCGGCTGGCGGGGATTCTTTTGTGATCCAGGAGCACCACGCGCGCCGCCTGCATTGGGACTTTCGCCTCGAGCGGGACGGTGTCCTGGTGTCGTGGGCGTTGCCAAACGGGGTGCCGACCGACCCGAAGAAGAACCATCTCGCCGTGCAAACCGAGGATCACCCACTGGAGTACGGCTCGTTCGAGGGCACGATCCCGAAGGGCGAGTACGGCGCGGGCGAGGTGACCATCTGGGACTGGGGAACGTACGAGACGGAGAAGTGGCGCGGTGTCGGCGACGCGGCCGGCCAGGAGAAGGGTGAGGTC
>DATFFJ010000052.1:0-3485 GCA_035250065.1 Aeromicrobium sp.
GGATGTGACGCACAGCCGAATGCGGCCGTCGTCGATGAGAATCGTGTCACCGGCGTTGACGTCCCCGGGCAGGCCCTTGTAGGTCGTCGCGCACGTCAGGGCCGTCCCGGGGATGTCCTCAGTGGTGATCGTGAACGGCTCCCCCGGCATCAACGTCACCGGGCCGCCCGGGAACGTCCCCAGCCGGATCTTCGGGCCCTGAAGGTCTCCCAGAACGGCGATCGGCTTGCCGGTCTCTTCGCTGACGCGGCGCACGTGTGCGATGACCGCTGCATGCTGTTCATGCCTGCCGTGGCTGAGGTTGATGCGGGCGCAGTTCATGCCTGCGTCAGCCAGGGCCCTGATCTGCTCGTACGTCGCCGATGCCGGCCCGAGCGTGCAGACGATCTTCGCGTTCCTCACGCAACAAACCCTAGTGGCGGCAGGTCAACGCATGGTCGCCACCGGGCTCTGCCGAGGTTCGGTTCAGACCATCAACGGCCGGGCGGTCGGCGGGATCGGATACGGCAGGTTCGTCGTGCCAGACAGGTAGGCGTCCACGCCAGCCGCAGCGGCACGACCCTCGGCGATCGCCCACACGATCAGCGACTGTCCGCGCCCGGCATCGCCGGCAACGAAGACGCCGTCCACACTGGACATGTAGTCCTTGTCTCGCGCGATGTTTCCGCGCTCGTCAAGCTCGACACCCAGCTGCGCGACAATGCCGTCCTGCTCCGGTCCGGTGAAGCCCATGGCCAGCAGCACGAGCTGAGCCGGGATGACCTTCTCTGAACCAGGCACCTCGTGGAACTGTCCGTCCTCGAACTCCACCTCGACGAGGCGCAGGCCCGAGACGCTTCCGCCCTCTCCCACGAACTCCTTGGTCGAGACCGAGTAGACGCGGTCGCCGCCCTCCTCGTGGGCTGAGGCGACCCGATAGACCATCGGGTAGGTGGGCCACGGATGCGCGGACGGACGCTCGTCGCTTGGCCGCGGCATGATCTCCAGGCTGGTCACCGACTTGGCGCCTTGGCGAATCGCGGTCCCCAGGCAGTCTGCACCGGTGTCGCCACCACCGATGATGACGACATCCTTGCCGGTTGCGACGATCTGATCCTCGACGGGTTCGCCCAAGGCCACCCGATTGGCCTGCGGCAGGTACTCCATCGCCTGATGGATCCCGTCGAGCTCGCGGCCGGGGACGTCCAGTTCACGGCGAACCGTGGCGCCCATCGCGAGGACGACGGCGTCGTATCGGTCGCGCAGCTGTGACCCGGTGATGTCCTGGCCCACGGCGATGCCGGTGCGGAACACCGTGCCCTCGCGCTCCATCTGGTTGATGCGCCGGTCGACGTGCATCTTCTCCATCTTGAACTCTGGAATGCCGTACCGCAGCAGCCCACCTGCCTTGTCGTCGCGCTCGTAGACGGCGACCGTGTGACCAGCGCGCGTCAGCTGCTGAGCTGCGGCAAGGCCGGCCGGACCGGATCCGACCACGGCGACCGTCTTGCCGGTGAGCCATTCCGGCGCCTCCGGCTTGACGTTCTGGCGCTCCCAGGCGACGTCGATGATCGTGACCTCGACGTTCTTGATGGTCACCGGATCGCGGTTGATGCCGACGACGCATGCTGTTTCGCAGGGTGCCGGGCAGAGTCGGCCGGTGAACTCCGGGAAGTTGTTCGTCTTGTGGAGGCGCTCGATGGCGTCGGCCCAGTCGTCCCGCCAGACGAGGTCATTCCATTCCGGGATCAGGTTGCCCAGTGGGCAGCCCTGGTGGCAGAACGGAATGCCACAGTCCATGCAGCGTCCGGCCTGCTCGGTGATGATCGGCAGCAGCGCCTTGCCGGCGCCCTCCGGATAGACCTCTTTCCAGTCATGAATACGCTCGCCAACCGGCCGGCGCTCGGCCATCCGGCGCGGCGCCTTCATGAATCCACGTGGGTCAGGCACGAGCGGCCACCTCCATCATGCGCGCAGTCGTCTCTTCGTCAGAGAGGCCTTCGGCGGCGGCCTCCTGTTGCGCTTCGAGGATCAACCGGTAGTTGGTCGGCATGATCTCGGTGAAACGCGTGACCGAGTGCTCCCACATCCCGAGCAGCTGCTCAGCCACGGCAGAACCTGTCTCCTCCAGGTGCTTCTGGACCAGGCTCCGGAGCATGTCGACTGCCTCGCCCTCGACCGGACGGAGCTCCACCATTTCGGTGTTCACCAGCGACTCGTCGAGATCGAGGATGTAGGCCGTTCCGCCGCTCATGCCGGCGGCCACGTTGCGGCCGGTCGGGCCGAGAATGACGACCCGACCTCCGGTCATGTACTCGAGCGGGTGGTCGCCGACGCCCTCGACGACGGCCGTCGCACCGGAGTTGCGGACACAGAATCGCTCGCCCACCTTGCCGCGCAGGAAGATCTCTCCACTGGTGGCGCCGAATCCGATGACGTTCCCGGCAACGATCTGCGCCTCGGCCGTGAACTGTGCCTCCCGCGGCGGGCGCACGATGACTCGGCCCCCGGACAGACCCTTGGCCACGTAGTCGTTCGCGTCACCCTCGAGCCGCAGCGTGATGCCGCGCGGCACGAACGCGCCGAAGGACTGGCCGGCCGATCCCAGGAAGGTCAGGTCGATCGTGTTCTCCGGCAGGCCCTCACCCTTGTAGCGCTTGGTCACCTCGTGGCCGAGCAAGGTGCCAACGGTGCGGTTGACGTTGCGGATCTCGAGCTGCGCCCGGACCGGTTCACCGCGCTCGAGAGCGTCGGCCGACAGCGCGATGAGCTCGTTGTCGAGCGCGGCGGCCAAGCCGTGGTCCTGGCTCGTGGTGCAGTGCCGCGCCCCCGTGGTGGCAAGCGCCTCGGGCACGTCCGGCACGTGGAAGATCGGCGTCAAGTCCAGGCCTTCGGCCTTCCAATGCTCGATGGCCGCGCGCGTATCGAGCAGCTCGGCGTGGCCGATCGCCTCGTCGAGGCTGCGGAAGCCGAGCTCGGCAAGCAGCTCACGCACCTCCTGGGCGACGAACTCGAAGAAGTTGACGACGTACTCGGCCTTGCCGGAGAACTTCGCCCGGAGTTCCTTGTTCTGTGTGGCTACGCCGACCGGGCAGGTGTCCAGGTGGCAGACCCGCATCATGATGCAGCCGCTGACCACGAGCGGAGCCGTGGCAAAGCCATACTCCTCGGCACCCAGCAGTGCGGCGATGATGACGTCGCGGCCGGTCTTCAGCTGCCCGTCCACCTGCACGCTCACGCGCTCCCGCAGGCCGTTGACCATGAGCGTGTGCTGCGTCTCGGCGAGGCCGATCTCCCACGGCGTGCCCGCGTGCTTGAGCGAGTTGAGCGGGCTCGCGCCCGTGCCGCCGTCGTGGCCCGAGACGAGCACGACGTCGGCCTTCGCCTTCGCGACGCCGGCCGCGACCGCGCCGATGCCCGATTGCGACACGAGCTTCACGTGCACGCGCGCGGCCGTGCGATCGCAGCTCGACGATCTCGTCGCGCAGGCGTCGGAGGTCGCGGTG
>DATFFJ010000053.1:0-3761 GCA_035250065.1 Aeromicrobium sp.
CTTGATCCGGATCCAACTGAAGATGGCGAGACCGATCAGACACAGCACGCCGATCGTGTCCTGGGCGAACCCGAGGCCATCCCAATGGCCGATGAGCGGGATGGCCCAATCAGGGTTGCGGGTGAAGAGGATGCCGAACGCCTCGATGTAGACCGTCAGCAGGATGAAGAAGGCGTACATGACGAAGGCGTGCGCGATGCCGGGCAAGGTCCACTTGAGCAGGCGCTGCTGGCCCAGGACCTCGACGTTGTGCTTGTTGCCGGCGGCGATCGGATGCTCGGCCGCGTTCTCCCAGGTCTGGGGCGCAGGCTGGCCGTCGGTGATCCACTTGACGAGGAAAGCCACACGCCGGAGGGCGAGCGGAACGATCAGCGCCAGCATGATGATGCCGGCAATCAGCGTCTGCGTGGGCGTCATGTGTGTTTCTCCAGGGGTTACGTGGGGCGGGCCGGACCCGCAGCATCCGGCACTGACCTTATCGCGCAGCGCGCTGCGACCTGCCAGTTAGCGCAGGCTAAGTACGTGCCTACTCGGGCTGGTTGTCGGTCTTCCCACCGACCTTGTATGGGGTGGTGTAGCCCTCGTACATCAGGTGTGCGACGAGGCCCTCAACCGCATGGGGCAGCTGGTGACAGTGGTCCATCCAGATGCCCGGATTGTCTGCCCGGAAGACGAGATCGATGGTCTCGTCGTCCCTGATGTCAATCGTGTCGACCCAGAGTGGGCCGCCCTTGGCCGGTTTTCCGTTGCGGGCCGTCACCAGCGCGTGGTGGCCGTGCAGGTGCATCGGATGGACCTCGCCACTGTGGTTCTCGATGCGGAACTTCACGACGTCGCCCCGGCGCACCATGAACATCGGGACATCCGGCCACATGCGCCCGTTGATCGTCCACCAGTAGCCTGGCCGGCCGTCGATGAAGCCGGGCCGCCGGCCGATCGAGTAGTCGAAGACCCGATTGGCCTTCGGCATGTCTGCCGAGCCTTTGCCGTACGAGAGCAGGTCGAGCGCTTTCGTCGGTTGCGCCGGTCGCTCGGGGTAAGACTGGCGCGGGCCGATGATGTACGCGGTAGCGGCGCCCACTTGCACCCGAGCCGCGCCGGTGCGCGGCACAGTGAACTCGAGGTCGGCCCGGCCACCAGCTGGAACCTCCAACCGCTTGCCCCTCACCGCTGTCTCGCCTTGGAGGTCGTACCCGTCGATCGCGGCCACCCGGTAGGGCACGGATGACCATGTCGAAAGCGTCCCGTCATCGGTGTTGATGATGCGCAGCCGGACGGTGTCGCCGGGACGGGCGACGGCATGGACATCGCCAGCCCGGCCGTTGAGCGTCCGGTTTCCGGCATAGGTGTGCGCCACCGCGGTCAGGTCGTGCCGCGCTTTGATGCCTGCCTTCGGCTGAACGACGAGCGAGCCGAACAGCCCGCCGGCCACCTGCTCATGCGCTACCTGGTGAGAGTGGTACCAGTACGTGCCGGGCTGCTTCGCCACGAATCGGTAGGTGTGCGACTTGCCGGGAAGGACGGCATTCTGCGTCACGCCGGCGACGCCGTCCTCCGCGTTCGGCACGTCGATCCCGTGCCAGTGGAGCGCCACGCCTTCGGCGACGTTGTCATTGCGCAGCCGGACCTCGACGAGCTCGCCCTCTTTGGCCACGATCTCCGGGCCGGGTGTCCTGCCGTTGAGGACGTAGCCCTCGATGTCATGGCCTGCGATCGGCACGGTGCCTTGCTGTGTCGACAGGTCGACAATGACGTCCGCCGCCTTCTTGGACGGCTCGACCAGCGTCGCGATGCTGATGCCCTTGTCCTTCGCGCCCTTGGTGGCGCCGTGCTCATGGGTGCCGGCCGACGGCGGGCGGTGCGGCTTGCCCTTGGCGTCCCTCCCGTAGTCCGCCGTGCCCATGTCTGCCACTGAATAGGTGTCGGGCATCAGGCTGCGTTGCCACAGCCAGCCCAAGGGCAGCAGCACAGCGAGGGTCGCGAGGCACGCGACGATGAAGCGAGTGCGGGACTTCACGGCCTCATCAACCTGTCAAGCGGTCAACTCGTCACGGCATCCGCAGGTTCTTCCTTCGCTTTCATCGCCGCAGCCATCGCGGCGCCGAAGATCAGGAAGGCGTTGAGACCGTGAACCAACCCCAGGTACGGCATCTTGTCGCCGTAGAGGCCGGTGACCGTCTGCAGCACCACCAGGACGAGCAGTACTAGGGCGATGACCACGCCCTGGCTGACTTTGGCGAAGAACGAAACGATGAGGAGCAGGAGCGCAAGCGCCGGGAAGATGCGTTCGCCGGTCAGCCAGTGGATGTAGTGGCCGATCGCCCCGGTGAACGTCGGCGGTGTCTGGTCCCACGCCGCCACGACGGATGCGTCGACCGACCCGCCTTTCTCGGTGATCCAGTTGAACAGGCCCGCGACCGCGAAGACGATCGTCATGGCCTGAATCACCACCAACAAGGTGATGAGTCGCGCCAGCCAGAGGTATACAGCTCGCATCGGTGAACCTCTTTCCCAGGGAGCCTTTGGGTCAGCATGCCAGTGCAGCTACCCCCGGCGCGGTCAATTCGTCTCAGGGTTTGCCCCGGTTTCTCCCCCGGGATCTCCGCTGACGGGTAGGACAGCCAGGGCGAGCATCGGAAAGATCGCGATGGCCGCGAACGCGACGGCGTAGCCGCGATCGGCGATCAGGGCTCCGACTGCGGGCGGCACGGCGGCGGCGACCAGATACTGGCCAGTGTTCTGGATTCCCATGGCGCGACCGGCCCAATGCGAGCCGCCGAGTTCGGCGACTGCGGTGAAGGCAAGGCCGTTGTCGGCCACGGTGACGACAGTGGCGATCACCATGACGGCCACCGCAAGACCCGTTGGCTCGGCCAAGCCGAGCATCAGCATCGTCGTCGCCGCCGCGACCGCGATCGTCCGGATCGGGCGGACGCGGCTACCCACGCGGTCGGACCACCACCCCGCGCCGATGCGACCCGCGGCACCCAGTACCTGTGTGGCGGCAGCGAGCCCGCCCGCCGCAGCCGTCGACCAACCCCGGGCGTCGATGAGCCAGACCACGATGAAAGTCCAGACGGTGATCTGCGGGATGACCAAGAGTGCAGACGCCAGGTGGATCCGTACGAGCTGTCGGTCCCCTCGGTAGGGATTGGCGCCCGCGGCGGCAAGGCCCGTCCAGGTGTCGGTGAGGTCCCGTGGTGGGTCGGTCACGAACGCGGCCACTGCCACGCAGGCCATCAGCCCCGCGAGTGACGGGACGAGCAGTGCGACACCCAACCCGTGGGTCTCGGCGAGAACCGGTTCGGCCAGCGCGGCCAGGCCGATGCCCAAGGGGAGCGCGGTCTGGCGGATGCCCATGGCGGATCCGCGTTGATCGGGCGGGAACCAACCCACGATGAGCCGGCCGCTCGCAGAGTTGAGGCTCGCGGTGCCGACGCCGATCAGGAACCAGGTGGCCGCAAGCCACTCCGGATTGCTCTGGAGAGATGAGGCGACCCCTGCCATCGAGCCCGTCAGGAGGCCGAGTCCAAGGCCGAGCCGTTCACCGATGCGATCGACGAGCGCGCCCCAGGCGATGAGCGTGAGCATCGTGCCGATGAGTGTCGTCGACGCCAGAAAGCCGGCACGGGGCAAGCTCAGCCCGTGGGCCAAGTGCAGGTGGGCGATGAGGAAGAGGGGCGCGTTCGAGAGCCAGGTGCCCACACTCTGGACAGTGACAACGGCGGCCAGGAGCAGCCAACGGTTGCGTTTCACGGCGT
>DATFFJ010000054.1:0-4458 GCA_035250065.1 Aeromicrobium sp.
GCGACCTCTATGGCAACCCCTGCACGCGGGTGGTGTTGCCGGAGGGCTGGTCGAGCCTGAGGTACGAGGCTGTCGTCGATGTCGTCGACGCGGTTGAGGACGCCGATGAGTCCGCGCGGGAGGTGGCGGCGGACATGCTTCCCGATGCCACGCTGGTCTACACGTTGCCGAGCCGGTATTGCCTCCCGGACGTGCTCGCGGACGAAGCGTGGGAGCTGTTCAGTTCGATCACTCCCGGCTATGGACGCGTCCAGGCGATCTGCGATCACGTGCATCGCCACCTCGAGTTCCAGTACGGCAGCACGTCCGCACTTTCGACGGCTTCGGATGTGAACCGCAGCGGGCTGGGCGTGTGCCGGGACTTCACGCATCTGGCGATCTCGTTCTGCCGCGCCTTCAACATCCCGGCACGCTACGTGTTCGGATACCTGCCCAGTCTGGATGTTCCGTCTGAACCGGCGCCGATGGACTTCGCCGCATGGATGGAGGTGTGGCTGGGGGATCGGTGGTGGACCTTCGACCCACGGAACAACGTCCGCCGCAAGGGGCGCACGGTCATCGGACGCGGTCGGGACGCCTCCGATGTGGCCATGGCGACGACGTTTGGCGGTCCCACGCTGCATCAGATGACCGTGATAGCCAATGAAATCCCGGCCGAGATCACCGGCGCGAATTGAGCGTCCCAGTGGTGCGCCGCGTCGGTCGTGGGATGGGGTCCCGGGCAATGCCCTAGGCTGAACACGTTGAAGGGACGTCTCCTCGAGTCGTCCTTGCCGCACACAATGTCGCGGCCCGTATCTCGTACTCCTGGTTTTCGGTTCGCTGAATGTCAGCAGGTGGATGGCTTCAGCGGCCAGAAGCACCGTGCTTCTGGCGCGAAAACAAAGGAAAAGAACATGGCACAGGGAACCGTCAAGTGGTTCAACGCCGACAAGGGCTTCGGCTTCATCGCGCAAGACAACGGCGAGGCGGACGTCTTCGTTCACTTCAGCGCGATCGAGTCCAGCGGCTACAAGTCGCTCGATGAGAATCAGCGGGTCGAGTACGACCTGGCCGCAGGCCCCAAGGGTCCGCAGGCTCAGAACGTCCGGGCTGTCTGACTGAACGGCGAGGGGTCCTGACCGCTGATGCTGGTCGGGGCCCTTTGTCGTCCGCAGCCTCTTCGCGGCACTTGACTTGGAGTGCACTCGAAGTCGGAGACTGAGCCATGAGCTACACGATCGCCCAGGCCGCCGTCCGGACCGGGCTCACCGCCCACACCTTGCGCTACTACGAGCGCGACGGACTGATGCTGAGCGGCGTCGAGCGGTCCTCCTCGGGCCACCGCCGCTACACCGATCGCGATGTGGCGTGGATCGAGATGCTCACCCGCCTGCGGGCCACCGGAATGCCGATTCGCGAGGTCAAGCGCTACACATCCTTGGTACGTGACGGGGACGGCAATGAGGCCGAGCGCCTGGCCCTGTTGGTGGCACACCGGCAGCGGGTCGAAGCGCAACTGGCTGAAGTGACGGCACACCTGCGGGCGATCGATCACAAGATCGGGATCTATGAGGGAATGGTCGAACAGGCCCTTGACTTGGAGCGCACTCAAAGTCGTTGAGTGGTCGTATGACACTCACATCACGCACTCTTGGAACCGATTCACCGCTCGCCGTCTCGTCCCTCGGCCTCGGCTGCATGGGCATGTCGGAGTTCTATGGCACCACCGACGAGGCTGAAGCGGTCGCCACGATCCATCGCGCTCTCGATCTCGGCGTCACCTTCCTCGACACCGCGGACATGTACGGCCCGTTCGTCAACGAGGAACTGGTCGGCAAGGCCATCGCCGGCCGGCGCGACGAAGTCCAGCTCGCCACCAAGTTCGGTAATGAACGCCTGCCCGACGGAACACGGGTCGGCATCAACGGCCGTCCGGAGTACGTCCGCGCGGCGTGTGACGCGTCGCTGGCCCGCCTGGGCGTGGACGTCATCGACCTCTACTACCAGCACCGGGTCGACAAGACCGTGCCCATCGAGGAGACCGTAGGCGCCATGGCCGAGCTGGTCGCGGCCGGCAAGGTCCGCCATCTCGGCTTGTCCGAGGCTTCGGCCGCCAACATTCGCCGCGCTGCCGCCGTCCACCCGATCACGGCTCTACAGACCGAGTATTCGTTGTTCACGCGCGACATCGAGGACGAGATCCTGCCGACCATCCGCGAGCTCGGGATCGGACTGGTCCCCT
Organism: Aeromicrobium sp.; assembly: GCA_035250065.1. Classification (GTDB taxonomy): domain Bacteria; phylum Actinomycetota; class Actinomycetes; order Propionibacteriales; family Nocardioidaceae; genus Aeromicrobium. The sequence goes on from DATFFJ010000054.1 coordinate 2,225, forward strand.
ATTCGCCTCTCGGACGCGGCATGCTGACCGGGACGATCTCGGAGTCCGGCGGCGCAGACGAGGCCGGCGACTTCCGGCGGTCGGAGTACTTCCCTCGATTCCAGGGCTCGGCGCTGACGGCAAACCTGGCGCTGGTGGAGAACATTCGGGAGGTCGCGCAGGCCAAGGGCGTCACGCCCGGCCAGATCGCGTTGGCGTGGGTGTTGGCTCAAGGGCCAGACGTCGTTCCCATTCCGGGCACAAAGCGGCGGCGCTATCTCGAGGAGAACGTCGGCGCCGTCGCTGTCGAGCTGTCGAAGGAGGACCTGTCGGCTCTCGAAGCCGCCGTGCCCCGTGGAGCCGTGGTCGGTGACCGGTACGGCGACATGTCCCACATCGACGCCTGAGCGTTCAGGGTCTGCCCGATCTGCATGTGTAGGTCGGGCGGCCCGCGCTGATTGAATACGGCTGTGGAGATCGCGCTGACCATCGTCACCCTCGTGGCGATTGCGATCGCCGGCAGCGTCGTCGCGGAGCGCTACACCGTGTCCACGCCGCTCTTGCTGATCGTCGTCGGTGCAGCCGCGTCGTACGTGCCTGTCGTGCCGGAGTTCGAGTTGACCCCGACGATCGTGTTGGTCGGATTGCTCCCGCCGCTGCTGTACGCATCGGCGATCCAGACCTCACTCATCGACTTCGCGGCGAACCGGCGGCCCATCGCGCTGCTCAGCATCGGGCTGGTCGGGTTCACGGTCGCCGGGGTGGGAACTGTCGTCCACGCGCTGCTGCCGGTGTCGTGGCCGGTGGCCTTCGCGCTCGGAGCCGTCGTGGCGCCGCCGGACGCTGTTGCGGCTTCGGCCGTCGCGCGCCGGGTCGGCATGCCTCGGCGTGTCGTGACGATCCTCGAAGGTGAGAGCTTGGTCAACGACGCGACGGCCATCGTGATGCTGCGAACCGCGATCGCGGCGATGGCCGGCGCGATCACGGTCTGGGAGATCGGGCTGGGCTTCCTCGTATCCGCCGCCGGAGGGATGGCAGTCGGGGTGGCCGTGGCGATCGTCGTCGGCAAGATTCGTCACCGGTTGGAGCAGGACCTCGCCGACGTGGCGGTCTCGTTGTTGACGCCGTGGATCGCATACGTCCTCGCCGAGCAGATCCACTTACCGGGCGTTGACTTCCATCCGTCCGGCGTGCTTGCCGTCGTGGTGGCTGGACTTCTGCTCGGCCACAAGAGCCCGGCGATCCAGTCGGCGACGTCACGCCTGTTCGAGCGCACCAACTGGGCAACGCTGTCGTTTGTCCTGGAGAACGTGGTCTTCCTGCTGATCGGGCTCCAGGCGAAGAGCATTGTCGAGGGCCTCGCCGCCGACGACCTCGGCGCGGGGCGCATCGCCGTGGTCAGTGGGCTCGTCCTGGTCACGGTCATCGTTCTAAGAATGGTCTGGATCTACCCGTCCACGTACCTCCCACGGCTGATTCCCAGCATCCGGCGCGTCGACCCGCCGCCACCGTGGACCGTTCCGACCGTCGTCGGCTGGGCCGGCATGCGCGGTGTCGTGACGCTTGCCGCGGTGTTCCTGCTTCCGGCGGACACCCCGCATCGCCCGGTGCTGGTGATGATCGCGTTCGTCGTGGCCGTGGGGACGCTGCTGATCCAGGGGCTGACACTTCCCTCGCTGCTCCGTGCGCTGAAGGTCAGCGGCCCCGACCCGCACGAAGACCACATCCAGGAAGCCACCGCGTACCAAAGCGCCGTCAACGCCGGCTTGGCTTGGCTCGACGAACAGGGCGATGCGATCGACCCCGCAGTCGCCGATCGGGTGCGACAACGCGCCCTCGACCGGACCAACGCGGTCTGGGAACGGCTGGGCGGCCTCGATACCCCCAGCGCGCAGTACTCGCGCACCCGCGCCGCGATGCTCGAGCGCGAACGTGCCGCCGTGCTCGACCTCCGGCGTCGCGGCACCATTGACCAGTCCATCCTTCGCCGTGTCCTGGCCGCCCTCGACGTCGAGGAGTCGATCCTGGACACCGCTCAGAGCGGGTCGACCGCCGAGCGCGAGGACGACTTGCGGGTCTACACCGGCGAATGCGAGCACCTGCGTTCCGTCTGTACCGCTGACACGCCGTCACCGCGCACGCCCGGAGCCTGCGAGGAGTGCCTGAAAGACGGGGGGACCTGGGTTTCGCTCCGACTGTGCCTCACGTGCGGCCACGTCGGCTGCTGCGATTCATCGGTGAGCAAGCACGCCGCA
>DATFFJ010000055.1:0-2671 GCA_035250065.1 Aeromicrobium sp.
GACGTCGATCCGCTCGCCGGGCGCCACAAGGACGGTGTCCTCGTAGTGCGGCGTCGGCAGCGTCCACCCGTCCTTGGCGATGACGAGCTGCGGCATGCCGTGCAGGTGCATCGGATGGATCTGAAGTCCCTCGTTCATGTACCGGATCCGGATCATCTCACCCCGCTGCGCGACCAGCGGCGTCGTGGCCGGGAAGCCCTTGCCGTTGATCGTGAAGCCCAGCGGACCGTCGTTCAGGATCATGGTCACATCCCGGTCGGCCGCGGCCTCATCGGCGGACGGATCGGTCACCACAAAGGCGCCCAGCAGGCCCATCGGCACCTGGTGCTCGGCCATGAAGTGGCTGTGGTACATGTGCGAGCCGGCGTTGCGCAGCGTGTACTCGTAGGTGAACGATTCGCCCGGCATGACTGCCGGCTGGCTGATGACCGGCACACCATCCATTTCGGTCGGCACGAACAGCCCGTGGGAATGGATCGTCGTCGGCTCGGGCAGCTCGTTGTGCAGGATGATCCGGATCCGGTCCCCCACCTCGGCGCGCAGCTGCGGCCCCGGGACCATCCCGTTGTAGGCATACGCCTGCTGGACCTTGCCCGGCTCCGTCTCCCAGTCGATGACCGATGCGGTCAGCTCCCACTGCAGCGTCCCGTCGGCCTGGATCTCAGGCTCGAGGATCACGTTGCCCTGTCCCTCGGTCTCGGCGGGGAACTTCGCCGTCACGGCTGCGTCGACGTCGCGCATCTGCTCGGCGGTCATCGTGCCGGCCGATGGCGTCGGCTCTGCCGAGGCGCTGACCATGCCGACCATGACCTCACCGGTCATGCCGGCGTCGGAGTGGCCGGGCACCGAACAAATGAAGGACATTCCCTCGGCCGGGATGGTCACCTCGCCGGTTGCGGTGGCGTGACCCTCGGCGCTGATCTTGGTGCCGTCGGCGAAGGTCACGTCGTGCAGCACGCCGCCGTCGTTGACGAAGGTGACGGTGTAAGTGCCCGGCTCGGCGACGTCGACCATGGCCGGCTCGAAACCGAGGTCGAATGCGGTGATTCTGATCTCGCCGATCGGTCCCTCGGCGACCGGTGCCGGCGCGCTCGCCTGCGGCGAGGCGGACGTCGCGACGCCGGGTGGGCTCGTCTGGCCGAGGACCAGCGCCGCAACGAGCAGCGTCGCGGCGAAGACTGCTCCCATGCCGGTGAAGGCGGCGAAATAGAGAAGGGTGCGTTGCATCGATGCTCCCGTGGTTGCGCGCGACGGCACTCGGTCGCGCCGCCTCCATTGAAGCGGCGCCGGGCTGTATCCCGGCAGGGCCGAAGGACTCTTGCGTGCGGGCCATCGGTCCCAGCCGATCGGGCCGGGCGGCATATGCGCACGGTCGACGGCGCCCCTAGCCTGACGGTGTCAGCAAACGACCGAGCGGGAGTCGAGCTGACGGTGAAACGGGCTCACAGATGGGCCCGCGGCGGAATGGCGCACCCTCCCGTGGCGAACCGGCCGGCGGCAACGCCGGTCGGTCCGTTTCCGGGAACGGTCGAGATGCCGGTCCCCGAAGATGTCGTTGAACCGACGGGTCAGGCGAGGCCCAGCGCGGCGACGGGAGCCCGCACCACGTGAGGCGCCGGCACCACGCCGCGCACCACCAGTACCGACGAACGAGCATGGAGCAGGACGTCGTGCGCCACACTGCCGCGCACGAGGCGCTGGAAGGTCCCGAGCCCGCGCGAGCCGGTGACGATCAGGTCGGCTCCCCACTCGCGGCCGGTCTCCACGATCTCGCGACTCGGGTCTCCGACGCGAGAGACGGCGGCCGCCTCCCAGCCGAGCTCGAGCATCTCGTCAGCAACCTGCTCCGCGATTCCCTCGTGCAGCACGAGATCAGCCGAAAAAGCGTCGTCGTCGCTCGACCAGGGCGTGATAAAGCCGTCGCGTGACGCGACGCTGACGACCTCGGTCGGGAGGCTGCGGAAGGCGGGGCCCCACGCTGCGAGGACGCGCGGGATGCTGCGTGAGCTCTGGGAGCCATCCGTGGCGAGGAGCATGCGGCTGGCCGATGGTGAGCGCACGACGAGCACCGGGCAGGCGGCGTGGTCGACGAGGTGAGCTGATACCGAGCCGAGCACCGCGCTGCTTGCCGGACCGCGGCCACGATTGCCCACCACGATGAGGTCGGCGAATCGCTCGTCGGCAGCTCTCATGATCAGGTCGGCCGCATGGCCCACCTCGACCGTCGCCTCCACCGCCAGCCCAGATCGGCGCAGCATGTCGGCGTGGTCCTCGAGCACGAGCTGCAGCGAAGTGCGCTGGTCGTCAATGATGTCGCCGGGCAGAGGCGCCAGACCGCTCCAGTCGATCACCGGCTCGATCGCGGCGAGAAGCGTCACGCGCGTGCCGGTCGGCCAGGTTCGATTCGCGACGAAGTCGCACGCCATTCGAGCGGCGTTCGAGCCGTCGACTCCGATCACCAGTCCCATCTCAGCTTCCTCCTTCGCGATGAGGGTGCTATTGCCCATCGCGAACGATTCCACCGGCGCGTGCAGCGCCCAAGTTCCAACCGTCCCGTGCGAGCCGTGCCGTTCGGCCCGGAGGACGAAGGAGCTCAACGAGGGGCCGGATGACACGACCGAATCACGACCGTCGGCACTTCGGGTCGAGCTCAGCGGCGCGCAATCTCGGG
>DATFFJ010000056.1:0-7533 GCA_035250065.1 Aeromicrobium sp.
CGATGCGCGACAGCGCTGCCATCGGTTCGCCCTGGGATCCGGTCGACATCAGGACCAGCTTCTCCGGCGGAACGCGGCCGATCTGGTCGGCGATCACACCGTCCGGAACATTCAGGTATCCCAACTCCCGGGCGATCTGCATGTTGCGCACCATCGAACGGCCGACGTAGACGACCTTGCGCCCGTGCTTCGCCGCGGCATCCAGCACCTGCTGCACCCGGTGGATGTGGGACGCGAAGGACGCCACGATGATCTTTCCCGGACTCGACGCGAAAACCGCGTCGATGGCTGGGGTGATGTTGCGCTCTGCGACGGTGAATCCCGGTACGTCGGCGTTCGTCGAGTCAGTGAGGAACAGATCGACGCCAGCCTCGCCGAGCCGGGCGAAGGCTCGCAGGTCGGTGATTCGGCCATCCAGCGGAAGCTGGTCCATCTTGAAGTCACCGGTGTGCAGGACGACGCCTGCCGGGGTGGTGATCGCGACGGCCAGCGCGTCCGGGATCGAGTGGTTGACCGCGACGAACTCCAGATCGAACGGCCCGAGCGCGAGCCGGTCCCCCTCGGCGACGGTGTGCGTCACCGGCGGCTTGAGCCGATGCTCCTTCAGCTTCGGCTCGACCAGCGCCAGCGTCAGCCGCGATCCGGCCAGCGGGATGTCGGCACGCTCGCGCAGGAGGTACGGGACCGCACCGATGTGATCTTCGTGCCCGTGCGTCAGGACCACGCCAACGACGTCATCGAGCCGGTCCCGGATGGCGCCGAAGTCCGGGAGGATCAGGTCTACGCCGGGATGGTGCTCCTCGGGAAAGAGGACGCCGCAGTCGACGACGAGCAGCTTTCCGCCGAACTCGAAGACCGTCATGTTGCGGCCGATTTCGCCGAGCCCCCCGAGTGCCGTCACGCGCAGGGCGCCCGCGGGCAGGGGCGGCGGAGCGCCGAGGTCGGGATGAATGTGGCTCAAGGATTCAGTTCTCGAGTAGTCCGAACTCGACGAGCGCGGTGCGGATCACCGCGACCTGCTCGGCGGTGGCGCTCGTCAGGGGCAGGCGCACATCGGGGTTCGGGATGACGCCCAAGAGCGCCATGGCCGTCTTGGCCGCGATGGCCCCCTGCGTCTGGCCCATGATGGCGCGCACGACCGGCACCAGCCTGGCGTTGATCGCCTGAGCCGTCGCCATGTCGCCGATGTCGAAGGCGCGGACCATGTCCGCATACGCGTCACCGGCGACGTGCGTGGTGACCCCAACGACGCCGCTGGCGCCGATCGACAGCCATGGCAGCGTGAGCGCGTCGTCGCCGGAGTAGATCTTGATGCCGGTCTCGCTCAGCAGCCAAGCGCCGCGCTCGAAGTCACCCACCGCGTCCTTGACGGCAACGACCAAGGGATTCTTGACCAACTCGACGTACGTCTCCTCGGCTATCTGGATGCCGGCGCGGCCAGGGATGTCGTAGACCATGGTCGGCGTGCCGTCACCGGCTCGGACGACCTCGTTGACGTGCGCGACGACGCCGGACTGCGGCGGCTTGTTGTAGTACGGCGTCACCAGCAGCAACCCGTCGGCGCCGGCCTTTTTGGCCTGCTCGGCGAGCTCCACGCTGTGCCGCGTGTCGTTCGTGCCGACGCCGGCCACGATGGACGCGCGGCCACCAACCGCCTCGATGACGGCCGCCAGTACGCGACCGTCCTCATCGGTCGTGGTCGTCGGGGACTCACCGGTGGTCCCGGAAACCACGATGCCGTCGTTGCCGTGGTCGACCAGATACGTGGCAAGACGCTGAACCGCATCGAGATCCACGGCGCCCTCGGCGGTGAATGGAGTGACCATCGCAGTCAGCACGCGACCGAACGGGGCCGCGTCGCTGGCGAGCGGAGAAGTCATGCCTTGAATCTACCGTGGGGCATCGTTGGATTCTCCATCTGGCGCCGTGACACGATGGACCCGCTTGTTCCGGGGAACCGGCCAATAACGAGGATGACCATGCCGACGTCAGAGACGCTCGTCGCCGCTGTGGTGGCAACGGGAGCCCTCTCATCGATCCTCGCGCTCGAAGTGATCGTCGGCCGTCGCCGCCTCGCCCGAGCGGAGCGGGCAGCGAAGGCGGCACGGGCATTGGCGAAGAAGAACGCCAGGTCCCTGAAGGCGGCCAATCGTCGCCTCAAGGAAGTGGAATCCGGCCTTGCAGCAGGCGCAGGTTCGAGCCTGATGGATCGTGGCGACGTCCTTGAGGCCTACGCGCTTCTCACGAAGGCCGACGCGCTTCGTGCCATGACCTGGGAGAAACTGCGTGGCCTGCGTGACGCGCTCTTCGGGCGCGGCTACCTGACTGCGGCCCTCGATGTCGCGACGGTGCTCGCTGAACTGTCACGTGCGTCCTGGCACGAAGACACACGCGACGCGCTGGCCGCGAACATCCGGGTGCTGACCGGCCAGTTCTGGCCGACACTCAGAACCGAATCGCTCGCCGGAACACATCCGAACCGCGTGCTCCACGTCGTCAAGCACGTCATCGTCGAGTATGAAAACGGGTACACCATCCGGACACACAACGCCGCACGCGCGCAGGTCGCGGCAGGGCTGGACGTCCAGGTCGTCAGCCTCTTGGGCACCGACAACCCGGGAGCCGAACCGCCATCGACCGTCGTCGATGGCGTCCTGTACCGCCGGTCGCCCGGCCCCGCCCGAGGGTCGGACCACTTCGATCGTTGGCTGCAAGCGAACGTCGAGTACGTGGCGGGAATCGTCCGAGAAGCCCGGCCCGCCGTCCTGCACGCAGCCTCCGACTTCGCGATCGCGATGACGGCCGAGGCCGTCGGCCGCGCATTCGACATCCCTGTGGTCTATGAGTCACGCGGCTTCTGGGAGGAGACGTGGCTCTCGCTGCACGCGCAAACCTACGGCTGGACCGACATCGACCGGCTGGAAGCAGAATTCGGACTGCCCGATGCGTACCTGTGGCGTCGCGACATCGAGAACGAATGCCGACGCCGGGCCGACCGCGTTGTCGCGCTAGACGACGTGATGGCTGATCGGATCATCGCCGGCGGTGTCCTACCCGAGCACCTCGCGGTGGTACCGAATGCCGTCGATGTCGAACAGTTCCCCGTCCTCACCCGGGATCGTGCGCTGGCCGAGCAGTTGAACATCTCCCCCACAACGACCGTCGTCGGTTACATCTCGTCGATCGTCGAGTATGAGGGGATCGACACCTTGATCTCAGCATTCGCCCGCATGAGCAAGACAGCGACCGCGCCGGTCGCCCTGCTCATCGTCGGCGACGGGCCTGAACTGGACAATCTGCGTCACCTGGCCGCGGACGAGGGTCTCGGGCCAGCCGAGGCGATCTTCACCGGACGCGTGCCACACGACGACGTGCTGCGCTACTACAGCCTCATCGACGTGTTCGTCGTGCCGCGGAAGCCCGTCGAGGTATGTCACCTGGTGACGCCGTTGAAGCCATTCGAGGCCTTCTCGACCGGACGGACCGTGGTGCTGTCCAACGTTCGCGCTCTGGCCGGCATCGCCAAGCAGTCGCAGTCCGCCGAACTCTTCGAGGCCGGCGACCCGGTCTCGCTGGCCGACGTCCTGGCCGATCTGATCGCCAACCCAGAGCGTCGCCAAGAGCTCGCCGATGCCGGCACCCGGTGGGTTCGTGCTGAACGCACGTGGCAGCACAACGCAGAGCTGTACGTGAAGCTCTACCGAGAGCTCGGCGTCGTGCTCACGCCTGCGCAACCTTGACCGCTCACCTGGATCACTGAACGTCGCTGACCAAGACGTCGAAGGTGCCCAGCGCGGTGCGGATACGGCGGAGTAGGCGGGGCTTCGGGAATCCCGCTTGCACGATGAGCTGTGGGATGAGTCCGCGACGGTTGTCGCCGGTGGTGGCGAACCCATCGAGCAGCTGTAGCAGCGCAAATCCGGCACTGGCGACGAGATCCTGCGGGGCAGCCCAATCGGCGACGATCAGCCGACCACCCGGACGAAGGATGCGGCGTGCGTCGGCCAACAGCTCCCGCTTCGTCGCAAGCGGCAGGTGGTGAAGGACCAGCGAGGTGACCACGACATCGACTTCGCTGTTCCCGATCGGAAGCGCCCCGGCGAGGCCCTCACGCCATTCGACGGCGTCAGCACCCGGCTTGCGACGTGCGAGGTCCAGCACGTCGGGATCGCCGTCGACGCCGATCACCCGTGTCTGCGGCAGCCTTGCCGCAATCGGGATGCTCAGTGATCCGGTGCCGCAGCCGATGTCCACGACTGTCTTCGGTGACACGTCGGCCGCAGCGTCGACGATGAGCGGGCGCCACAGCCCCTCGCGCATCGTGATCCGTACCCCGAGGTCGTAGAAGCGCGTCAGACCCGCCCGGCCGGCCGCCGGGACGTATCGACTCTCAGTCATGCAATGCGGACGGGCACGCCGGAGAACGCCGCGTTGCCGCTGACGTCCAACCGCTCGGGATCGGTGAGGTCATTGATCGACACGCCATCGACCTGCGACGCCTGAGCCAGGCGGATGCCTTCCTTCTGGTGCCCGTATCCATGGGGCAGCGACACCACGCCCGGCATCATGTCGTCCGTCGCCTTCGCTTCGACGAGCACGGTTCCCACCCGCGACGAGACCTTGACCATCGCTCCGTCCAGGAGACCGCGCGTGGCCAGATCGGCGGGGTTGATGAGGAGCTGGTGCCGTGGCTGGCCCTTCGTCAGTCGCTCGGAGTTGTGCATCCACGAGTTGCAGTTCTGCTTGTGCCGGCGCCCAATGAGCATCAGTTCATCGCCGGTCGGCAGCTCCTGCGCCTCAAGCCGGGAAAGATCCGCGACCACGAAGTCCGGCATGGCATCGATCCGCTTGTTCTTCGTGCCGAGCCGCCTTGGGAACTGTCCAGCTTCCAGCGGTCCAAGATCGATACCGGCCGGGTTCGCCCGCAGTTCCTTCAGGGTGGTCTTGCCGCCCTTGCGAAGCAGGAGCCCGATCATGCGGCTCGGGCTCATGCGCAACCGGAGCGAGGTTGTCAGGCGCTTCGCCAACGGCGGCTTTGCCTCGAGACGCTTCGTCGTGCGCCGCACGATCTCGCGGAAGATCTCCCAGTCGTGCCGGTCTTCACGACCCTTCGGGAAGATCGCCGGAGTGAAGCGCGCCGTGTTCCGCACCGACAGGACGTGGAAGACCAGGTCATACTGCTCACGCTCAAGTGCCGATGTCGGCGGCAGGATCACGTTCGCGTGCCGCGTCGTCTCATTGAGGTAGATGTCGACCGACGCCATGAAGTCGAGGCTGTCGAGCGCTCGATCGAGCGCGGCGCCGTCCGGCGTGGAGAGCACGGGGTTGCCGGCCAGCGTCAGCATCGCGCGGATCTGACCGTCGCCCGGCGTCTCGATCTCTTCACGCATGACCGACACCGGCAGCTCGCCGCCGAACTCCGGAATGTCGCGAACCCGGGAGCGGAAGCGATCAATGTGCCCGCGCCCGACCAAGCCCATGGTGATGATGTCGATCGCCGGACTGGTCAGCATGGCCCCGCCGACATGGTCGAGGTTGCCGGTCACGATGTTGAGCATCTGGATCGCCCATTGGCAGACCGTCCCGAACTCCGCCGTCGACACACCCATCCGTCCGTAGGCAACAGCACCGTCGGCTGCCGCGAACTCGCGGGTTACGCGCAGGATCGTCTCGGCGGGAACCCCACTTGCCGACTCCGCCCGTTCGGGCGTGTACGGCGCCACCAGCTTCGCGACCTCGTCGAGTCCGTCAACGTAGTCCAGCGGATTCGTCAGGCCCTCGACGAAGAGCGTGTTGAGCATCGCCAAAAGCACCCAGGCGTCCGTGCTTGGGCGCACGAACACGTGCTCGCTGGCGACCTTGGCGGTTTCGGTGCGACGTGGGTCGAACACGATCATCTTGCCGCCGCGATCCTTCAGGTCGCGAAGTCGGTTCGGGAAGTCCGGCACTGTCATCAGCGAGCCGTTGGATGCCATCGGGTTGCCGCCGAAGACCATGAAGTACTGCGTCCGGTCAATGTCGGGCACCGGCAGGAGCAGTTGGTGGCCGTACAGCAAGTAGGACATGAGCTGGTGCGGCAGCTGGTCGACCGACGTGGCGCTGAACTTGTTGCGCGTCCGGAACGACTGGATCATCGCGATGCCGTGGGTCAGGGAACCCAGGCTGTGTGCATTCGGGTTGCCGAGGTAGATCCCGACGGCATCCTTGCCGCGCTCGTTGATCGCCGAAGCGAGTCCATCGGCCACCATGTCGAGCGCCTCGTCCCAGGAGATCTCCTCCCACGTCGCGTCAGGCCCGCTGCCGACCCGACGAATCGGACGGCGGAGCCGATCGGGATCGCTGTAGATGTCGGCGATCGCGACGCCCTTCGGACAGATGTATCCACGTGAGAGCGGATCCTCTTTATTGCCACGGACGCCGGTGACGGCCCCGTCCTCGATCGTCAGTTCGAGTCCGCAGATTGCTTCGCAAAGATTGCAGACCGCGAGTTGCGTGCCCATGTTGTGCAGTCTTGCACGCGACCACCCATCCAGACGAGCGTCAGACTCGTCACAATCACGGCCGTGGCGCCCATCGCCGCGTCGATCGGCTCCGTCATCACGAGCTGCGGAATGTGGCGCTGCGGGATCACCATCGCAAACAGGAATGCGAACGACAGGCCGATGTAGTTGCCCGTCATATTGCCGAGATGGCTCCGGATGTCACCGCGGATCGCACCAACGATGCCCAGCGGAACCGTCACGATCGTGACGACTGACAGGACGTGCAGCAGGCTGAAGTGGCCTTCGCGGATCTCGGTGATCCAGAACGACGAGACCGCAACGAAGTACATCGCGGCGACCCAGATCCAGCCAACGAAGCGATGCGCTGGGCTGCCCTTCTCAGACAGGAAGAGCTGCCAACCACCGAGGATCAGGGACACGAGCGCGGCGAATGCGTGCGTGGCGATGAGTGGTGTCATGCCTCGGCTCCTTCCACGAGAGATCGCAACAAGGGATCGGTGATGGCCAAGACGTCGGCGCGCGTCAGCCCGGCGTGATCAAGCAAGCTCGCGAACGACTTCTCCAAGTGCTCGGCCGCCTCCTCGACCACGCGCTGGCCCTTGTCGGTCAGCGTCACGACCCGCCGGTTGCCTGCGCCGGGCGTAGAGGCAATCGCGACGAGTCCCGCGTCCTGCAACCCCCGAATGCCACGGCTCGCCGAAGGCTCCGTCACGCCAAGCTCGTGGGCGATGGACTTCTGTGTCTCGCCCCCGAGACGCTCGATGGTGAGCAGGGTGAGGAAGCGGCTGTAGGTCAGCCCGAGTTCCGGGAGGATGCCTTCGGCGGCGCGATCCAGCATGAAAACGACGGCGTGCAATGCGTAGGCGGGTTGACGAGTACGGTCGATCACGCCACTATCTTGCACACACTAAGTTGCTTTCGTCAAGTTAGTGTGTGCCGACCGGGAAGGTCTCGATCACCTCGTGGCGCGGTCGCTTTCGGGGTCCCTCGCCGAGGTACGACGCCACCAGCGCGATGTGATCGAGCGGCC
>DATFFJ010000057.1:0-2964 GCA_035250065.1 Aeromicrobium sp.
GGGTCGTTCCGCAGGCTCCACTGCCGCTGGCGACTCCGACGTGGCCAAACTGCTGACCGGACATGGCGCGTCACCTCAAGCTCTGCGGGATGCGTTCGTCAAGGTCCGCGGCAGCGCACGGGTCACCAGCCCCGACCCCGAGGCCACCTATCAGGCGCTGGAGAAGTACTCCACCGACCTGACGGCGCGCGCTCGTGAAGGCAAGCTCGACCCGGTTATCGGGCGCGACAACGAGATTCGCCGCGTGGTCCAGGTCTTGAGTCGTCGCACCAAGAACAACCCGGTGCTGATCGGTGAACCCGGCGTCGGCAAGACCGCGATCGTGGAGGGCCTGGCGCAGCGCATCGTGGCCGGCGACGTGCCGGAGAGCCTGCGAGACAAGACCGTCGTCTCGCTGGACCTCGGTTCAATGGTGGCCGGGTCGAAGTACCGCGGCGAGTTCGAGGAACGGCTCAAGGCCGTGCTCGACGACATCAAGAACTCGGCGGGCCAGATCATCACGTTCATCGACGAGTTGCACACCATCGTGGGCGCAGGCGCGACCGGAGAGTCATCGATGGACGCCGGCAACATGATCAAGCCGATGCTGGCCCGCGGCGAGCTGCGCCTGGTCGGCGCCACCACGCTCGACGAGTACCGCAAGCACATCGAGAAGGACGCCGCGCTCGAGCGCCGGTTCCAGCAGGTGTTCGTCGGTGAGCCGTCGGTCGAGGACACCGTCGGCATTCTGCGCGGCCTGAAGGACCGCTACGAGGTGCACCACGGCGTGCGCATCACCGACTCCGCGCTGGTCGCGGCCGCCACGCTGTCCGACCGCTACATCACCGCACGATTCCTGCCCGACAAGGCCATCGATTTGGTCGACGAGGCGGCCAGCCGCCTGCGCATGGAGATCGACTCCCGGCCCGTCGAGATCGACGAGGTCGAGCGTCTGGTCCGTCGCCTCGAAATCGAGGAGATGGCGCTGTCGAAGGAAGAGGACGCCGCCTCCAAGGAACGGCTGGAGAAGCTGCGCGCCGAATTGGCCGATCTCCGAGAGAAACTGGCGGAGCTGACGACTCGCTGGCAGAACGAGAAGAACGCCATCGACATCGTTCGCGAGCTCAAGGAGCAGCTGGAGGTGCTGCGCGGCGAGGCCGACCGGGCCGAGCGCGACGGCAACCTGGAGAAGGCTGCCGAGTTGCGTTACGGCCGCATCCCCGAGCTCGAGAAGAAGCTCGATGCGGCCATTCCGACCGCTCAGGCTCAAGAAAACGTGATGCTCAAGGAAGAGGTCGGGCCCGACGACATCGCCGACGTGGTGTCGGCGTGGACCGGCATTCCGGCAGGCCGGATGCTCGAAGGTGAGACCGCCAAGCTGCTGCGCATGGAAGACGAGCTGGGTAAGCGTGTCGTCGGCCAGAAGAAAGCCGTGCAGGCGGTCTCGGATGCGGTGCGGCGCAGCCGCGCCGGCGTCGCGGACCCGAACCGGCCGACCGGGTCGTTCATGTTCCTCGGCCCGACGGGCGTCGGTAAGACCGAGCTGGCCAAGGCGCTGGCGGAGTTCCTGTTCGACGACGAACGCGCCATGGTCCGCATCGACATGAGCGAGTACGGCGAGAAGCACTCGGTGGCCCGCCTTGTCGGCGCGCCTCCCGGCTACATCGGCTACGACCAGGGCGGCCAGCTGACCGAGGCTGTCCGCAGGCGTCCTTACACGGTGGTGCTGTTCGACGAGGTCGAAAAGGCCCACCCGGACGTGTTCGACGTGCTGTTGCAGGTGCTCGACGAGGGCCGGCTCACCGACGGGCAGGGCCGGACGGTCGATTTCCGCAACACCATCCTCATCTTGACGTCCAACCTCGGGTCGGGCGGCACAGAGGAGCAGGTGATGGCCGCGGTGCGTTCGGCGTTCAAGCCGGAGTTCATCAACCGGCTCGACGACGTGATCGTCTTCGACGGGCTCAACCCCGAAGAGCTGGTGCAGATCGTCGATATCCAGCTTCAGCAGCTGGCCAAGCGGCTGGCGCAGCGGCGGCTCACCCTGGAGGTGTCGCTACCGGCCAAGAAGTGGTTGGCCGAGCGCGGGTTCGACCCGATGTACGGCGCGCGTCCGCTGCGGCGGCTGCTCCAGCAGGCCATCGGTGACCAGCTCGCGAAGCTGCTGCTGGCGGGCGACGTGCACGACGGCGACGTCGTCCCGGTGAACGTCAGCGCCGACGGCGACTCGCTGGTCCTGGGGTGACGGCCAGTGTGACGTGGTTGTGATCTGCTTGAGTTCGGGATAAACCGCAACCTGCCAGTAGGCTAGGGCGCAATGGTCCCGCTTTGGTTCACGCTGTCCGCGCTCTGTTTCGTGGGTGCGGCGGTGCTGCTGTATGTCGACATCGACCGTCGACGTGGGCTGGGCCGACGGCGCAAGTCCTGGGCGAAGTCGCACGGCTTCGACTACGAGCACGAGTCGCACGACATCCTCAAGCGCTGGAAGCGCGGCGTGATGTCGACGGTCGGCGACATCACCGCCAAGAACGTCGTCCTCGGACAGATCCGCGGCGAGGCCGTGTTCATCTTCGACCTCGAAGATGTCGCGACGGTGATCGCGCTGCACCGTAAGGTCGGCACCAACGTCGTCGTCGACCTGCGGCTCAAGGGAATCAAAGAGCCGCGGGAGAACGACATCTGGCTACTGGGCGCGATCGGGCCCCGGATGGTCTACTCGACCAACCTCGACGCCGCACGCCGGGCGTGCGATCGGCGGATGGTGACGTTCGCTCACACGGCGCCGGATTGTGCCGAGATCATGTGGAACGAGCAGCACTGGACACTAGTGTCCATGCCGGTCACCAGCACCCGCGCGCAATGGGACGAGGGCCTGCGCACGGTGCGGCAGTTCAACGACCTGCTGCGGGTGCTGCCGCCGGTACCGCAGGCCGGCCTGAGTGGACAAGCCGGCCAGGCCGTCGCCCGGCGCAGCGGATCGCCGAG
>DATFFJ010000058.1:0-2087 GCA_035250065.1 Aeromicrobium sp.
CGATTTCAAGGTGGCGGACCTTTCGCTCGCCGAGTTCGGCCGCAAGGAGATCCGGCTCGCCGAGCACGAGATGCCGGGACTGATGGCGCTCCGCCGCGAGTACGCAGAGGTGCTGCCGCTCAAGGGCGCTCGCATCTCCGGTTCGTTGCACATGACCATCCAGACGGCCGTGCTCATCGAGACGCTCACCGCGCTGGGCGCCGAGGTCCGCTGGGCCTCGTGCAACATCTTCTCGACGCAGGATCACGCCGCCGCCGCGATCGTCGTCGGCCCGCACGGCACGCCGGAGGAGCCGCAGGGCACCCCGGTGTTCGCGTGGAAGGGCGAGTCGCTCGAGGAGTACTGGTGGGCCGCCGAGCAGATGCTCACCTGGCCGGACGCCGACAAGCCCGCGAACATGATCCTCGACGACGGCGGCGACGCCACGATGCTCGTCCTCAAGGGCGCGCAGTTCGAGAAGGCGGGCGTCGTGCCGCCCACCGACGACGACCAGGACTCCGACGAGTACAAGGTGTTCCTCGCCCTGCTGCGTCAGTCCCTCGAAGCGGACAAGACCAAGTGGACGAAGGTCGCGGAGTCGGTCCAGGGCGTCACCGAGGAGACCACGACCGGTGTCCTGCGTCTGTACCAGGTCGCTGCTGCCGGTGAACTCGTCTTCCCGGCGATCAACGTCAACGACTCGGTCACCAAGAGCAAGTTCGACAACAAGTACGGCACCCGCCACTCGCTGCTCGACGGCATCAACCGCGGCACCGACGTGCTGATCGGCGGCAAGGCCGCACTCGTCTGCGGTTACGGCGACGTCGGCAAGGGTTGCGCCGAGGCGCTGCGCGGACAGGGCGCCCGCGTCGCGGTCACCGAGGTCGACCCCATCAACGCCCTCCAGGCGCTGATGGACGGCTTCGAGGTGAAGACGGTCGAGCAGGCCATCGGCTGGGCCGACATCATCATCACGTCCACGGGCAACAAGGACATCATCACGTTCGATCACATGAAGCAGATGAAGCACCAGGCCATCCTGGGCAACATCGGTCACTTCGACAACGAGATCGACATGGCAGGCCTCGAGCGTTCCGGTGAGGTCACCCGCATCAACATCAAGCCGCAGGTGGACGAGTTCCGGTTCAAGGACGGCCACTCGATCATCGTGCTGTCCGAGGGCCGCCTGCTGAACCTCGGCAACGCGACCGGCCATCCCTCGTTCGTGATGAGCAACAGCTTCTCCAACCAGGTGATCGCCCAGATCGAGCTGTGGACGAAGCCGGAGGAGTACGACAACGAGGTGTACCGGCTCCCGAAGCACCTCGACGAGAAGGTCGCGAAGATCCACGTCGAGGCCCTCGGTGGCACCCTCACCAAGCTCACCAAGGAGCAGGCGGAGTACATCGGCGTCGACGTCGAGGGCCCGTTCAAGCCCGAGCACTACCGGTACTAGAGGCTGCGGCGTCCCCCGGTCCGTCGCGTGCGGGCCGGGGGATAGCCTTTCTCCCCGTGGGAACACTGATTGCGCTGGAGGGCCTGGACGGCGCGGGCAAGCGAACACTGGTCGGAGCCGTCGTGACTCGCCTCGCCGAGCGGGGTCTGACCGTCGGGACTCTCGACTTTCCGCGGTACGGCAGGTCCGTGCACGCCGATCTGGCGTCCGAGGCGCTCAAGGGCGCGCACGGCGACCTCGCCGAGTCCGTGCACGCGATGGCCGTCATGTTCGCCCTGGACCGGTCCGGCGCCGTCGGCGAGCTGTCCGCACTGCTCGCCGGCCACGACCTGGTGATCCTCGACCGTTACGTGGCGTCCAACGCGGCGTACGGCGCGGCCCGGTTGCACCAGGCTGCGGACGGGGAGTTCGTGGGCTGGGTGGAGAACCTCGAATACGAGCGGCTGGGGCTGCCCAGACCCGACCTGCAGCTGTATCTGGACGTTCCCGTGGCGCTCGCCGCGCAACGCGCCCGCGGCCGCGAATCGGCGGATGCCAGCCGGTCCCTCGACGCCTACGAACGCGACCGCGGCCTGCAGGAACGCACCGGTGAGGTGTACCGCGAGCTGGCCGTGAAGGACTGGATTTCGCCGTGGTGGGTGCTCACCCCGGA
>DATFFJ010000059.1:0-7764 GCA_035250065.1 Aeromicrobium sp.
CACCATTCCCGCGGGCTACGGCGACACCGTCGCTGACGGCACCGTGACGTGGACTCGCGTCGGCCCCACGACGGACCAGCTCGCCGAGGCGAAGTTGATCCTGCTCGGTGCGGTGAAGCGCTGGGCCGAGGCTGGTGCTGGTGCATTCCAGGCGCAGACGGCCGGACCATTCGGCGTCACCGTCGACACGCGTCAGCGGACCGGATTCAACCTGTGGCCCTCGGAGATTACTTCCCTGCAGGACATTTGCAAGGTCTCCGACGACAACTCGGGCAAGGCGTACGCCGTCGACACCGTCGAGTGCGGCAACCAGCACTCCGAAGCCTGCTCGTTGAACTTCGGCGCGACGTACTGCTCGTGCGGCGCTGACATCGCGGGCTACCCGATCTTCGGCGACCTGACGTGAACTTCCCCCACGGCGAGATCGTCTCCGTCCTCACCACGGTCACCACGACCGACGATGACGGCAACTCCACGACCGAGACCGCCGAGGTCTCCTGGGGCCCGTGCGGCATCGCTCCCCGCTACGCCAGCGAGTCGGTCGACCCGCACTCTCCCGCGGTCGTGGTCGGCAAGACGATCTACGGCCCCGCGACGTTCGCAGACGGCACCATCCCGGCCGAGCTGAACGCCGACGACCAGTTGCTCATCGGCGGCGACCTGTACGCGGTCGACGGCGAGGCTGGCGACTGGCAGTCCCCGTTCACCGGATGGCACCCCGGCCTCGAGGTCGCGGTCAAGCGAGCGGGGGCCGTGTGATGGTGAACCGCATCCGCCTGAACTCCAAGGGCATCGCCGCAATCCTCAAGTCCCCCGAGATGCAGCGCGCGACCCGCAAGGCCGCCGAGGCTGTCGCGGACAACGTCAGGGCACAGGGCATCACCGTGGGCGATCGTGACGGCGGGAAGAACCAGTACCCGATCCCCGTCACCGTGACCATGTCCACCACGGACCGCGCGCACGCAAACGTCACCCTCGCCCACCCAGCAGGCCAAGCCGTCCAGGCGAAGCACGGATCTTTGACCAAGGCGGCAGCGCAAGCGGGCCTAGATGTCAGGGGCCAGAAGTGACCAAGCCCCTCGTCACCTTCGCCGCTCCCGACAAGGCCGCACGTGACTACCTGCGCCCGCTGCTTGTCGCCCGGCCCGAGGCGTACGCGCCGAACACCGTGACCGCTGGTTTCCCTGTCGCGCTGACGACCGGAACGCATCTACAGGTCGAGCTAGAGGGAAGCAATACCGACGACTACCCAGTGACCGAGCGCGACCAAGTTCGCTTCACACTCTGGGCACCCAAGGGCCGACCCTCCGACGCTCTCGACGCCGCCTCGCTCGTCATGGCCTACGTCTACGCGATGTCAGTGCCGAACGTCGTCGCTGGCGCAAAGGTCACTCTCGGCCGCTCCGACGTCACCGCCGACCCGGACACGGGCTACGAGATGTGCTGGTTCCTCGCTCGTCTCAACATGCTGGCGACTCCGCTCGCCTCCTGATCCCCTGTGCGCCGTTCGGGCGCCTGTTGGATGAAAGGGCCACCCATGGCCAAGATTGGCACTGCTCACGTAGAGATCAAGCCCGTCCTGAACGAAGAGGCGCTCGATGCCATCGCGGAGCGAATCGAAGCGCGCGTGGAGCGCGCCATCGCTGGCGGCGAGGCGCAGTTGACCCTCGCCGAGTGGGTGCACGTCGACAAGCGCGGACTGCTCATCAACGGCGCTCGCCTCCCGTACTACCTCGCCGAAGAGCCCATCGAGATCACGCGAGACGCGACGGGCATGCCCTGCAAGGTCACCGTGACGCTGCTCGCCAACCACGCCTCGACCGCCGATGACGTACTCGACAAGGACGTCGTCAACATCACCCCCTGATCTGGCCGCCCCACGCGGTCTTGAACTGCGCGCACACCTCACCTCAACCGAAGGAGAACCCAGATGGCTGGGAACCCGACCAACGCCGCCGTTTGGGGTGGGGCCGACGTGCTCATCGCCCCCGTCGGCTCGCCGATCCCCGTCGGCAATGCTGCCTTCTCGGCAGCCTGGGACTACGTCGGCTTGCTCGACGGCGGTCAGGGCTTCGAGGAGTCCATCGAGACCGAGTCCACCGACCACGAGGCGTGGGGGTACGGCGTCATCGCCACCACGTACAAGGGCACCAAGGTCACCAAGACGTTCACCTCGGTCGAGGAGAACTCGGTGGTCATGGGCCTGGTCTACGACGTCGACGGCATGACCTTCGATGACGTGCTCGGGACCTACGTCGGTGACCTCGCGGTGCGCGACAACACCGAGCGCGTCATGGTCGCCTTCGTGACCACGTCGGGCGACAACGAGCGCCGCATGATCACCAAGAACTACGCGACCATCGCGGCCACGTCGGCTGGCTCGGAGTCCGAGGAGGCGCTGGCGGCCAAGAGCTTCACGGTCACCATCGTTCCCGACTCCAGCCGCATCCTCTACTACACCTACAAGGGGGCCTCGCTGTGAGCAAGGTGAAGGTGATCTGGCGCATCAAGTCGAAGGGCATCAAGCCGCGCGACACCGCCATGGTTGAGCAGGAGCAGGCCGACGCCCTCGTGGCGAACGGTCACGCCGTGCTCGCCAAGGAAGCGTCGGCAGAGGTCAAGGCTTCCCCCAAGCCCTGATCCCACGATCGGGCGGGCGGCGAGTTCGCGCAGTTCGCGCCGCCCGCCCTTCACTTCCGAACTGCGCTCACTCGTAGCAGCCGGCGTCTTCCATGTGCCAGTTGAGGAACGAGAGCACGTCCGCGTTCTTCGACCCGTCGAAGTAGGTCTGCATCCGCTGGCAATCGCCGCTCTCCACGGCTTCCTCAATGCTCACGCGCTGGTTCTGCGGCACGGCAGACCAGTCCACGTCGGGAGGCTCATCTTCTGAGCCACAGGACACCAGTGCCACGAGAGTCAATCCGGCCACGAGTAGTCGTCTCATCCGTCCAACATAGAAGGAACTGCGCCCATGAGCACCGAGAACGACCTCTTCGTCCTGAACAGCGAGGCGACCGGCAAGCCCTTCCAGGCCAAGGTCGGCGACAAGACGCTGTCCTTCACGCACAGCAGCGACCTGGACCAGTTCGCCCTGGCTGAGCTCCTGGCCGCCGACATCGGCGACCTCGAGTTCATCACCGGCATGTTCAAGCTGGCGCTGAGCGACGAAGACCTCGCCACCCTGCGTGCGGCCAACCCCAACCGCAAGGCGCTGACCAAGCTCTTTGTCGCCTACAAGGCTCACAACGGGCTGGACGTGGGGGAATCACCGGCCTCGTCCGACTGATCCGCGAACACGGATCGGCGGCCGAGGCCGACCTTGCGTTTCGCGGCATCGACCTGCGCGACGTCTTCCGCCCCGGCTCTGGAATGAGCTGGCGGCGCCTCCGGGTGCTGATCGACGGAGTCCTACGGGACCCCTTCTCGGCGCTGAGCCATGAAGTCCGGGCCGCGTATGAGAAGTCACTGAAGCCCACCGCTGAGCAGGTCCGCGCCCGCCAGGAGCATTACCGCCGCAAGCGAGAGGAGGCCGCATCGTGAGCGTTGTCGGCTACTCGACTCTCGAGGTCATCCCGTCCGTCAAGGGCATGCGAGCGCAGCTCGAGAAGCAGACCTCGGGCGATCTGGCTGCAGCGGGCAAGCGCGGCGGCAAGCGGTTCGGGGACGAGGCGGGCCGCGAGGCCGCTACTGGCTTCCGGTCAAGGCTCACGTCCGGCCTGCGTGGCTTCAACCCGCTGGCCGGTCTCGCGGTCGGCGCCGGCGCGGTCGCGCTCTTCAAGGATGCCATCGGCGGCGCCAGCGACCTAGCCGAGTCGACGTCGAAGGTCAACGTGGTCTTCGGGCAGGCATCCCGGTCCGTGCTGCAGTTCGGTGCTGACGCATCCTCGTCGCTCGGCCAGAGCGAGCAGCAGGCTCTCTCGGCGGCGGGCACGTTCGGCAACCTCCTGCGCTCGGTCGGGCTGAGCGAGGACATCGCCGCACAGTTCTCCACGACCATGGTCAAGCTGGCATCTGACCTCGCGTCGTTCAACAACACCTCCGTCGATGAGGCGCTCGAGGCTCTGCGCGCTGGGCTGGTCGGCGAGACGGAGCCGCTGAAGAAGTTCGGCGTCAACCTCAACGAGGCCGCGCTGCAGACCGAGGCGCTGAACAAGGGCCTGACGACCGGCAAGGGCACGCTGAACGCCAACGCAAAGGCGCAGGCGGCGTACTCGCTGATCATGAAGCAGACGGCACTCGCGCAGGGTGACTTCGCGCGCACCGCGGGCGGCCTGGCCAACCAGCAGAAGACGCTGAGTGCGCAGTGGTCGGAGATGACCACCGAGCTCGGTCAGGAACTCCTGCCTGCGGCGACCGCCTTCGTCTCCTTCATGAACGAGGACGGCATCCCTGCCCTGAGCGCTGCGGGTGGGGCCGCGAAGGACGCAGTCGCGGCGTTCGCGTCGATCCCCGGCCCGGTGCTCGCGGGTGCTGCTGCGTTCGGTGCGCTCCGCATCGCCTCCGCTGCCGGACTGGGAACCGCTGCCGCCGCTGGCGCCGCCTCGGTTGGCTCGGCAATGATCGGGCTTCGCCTGCGGACCATGCGCGCGGCTGACGCATTCAACACCGCCCGCGCGGCGTCAATCACCCTGACCGGCCCTCTGGCTGGCGTGAGCATGGGCGCGGGTCGCGCCGCTGCGTCGATGGCCGCCCTGCGCGCAGCGTCGGTTGGCGCCGGTACTGCGATGTCGTCTGGCTTTGGCAAGGTCTCCGCGATGGTCGGCGGCCCCTGGGGCGCGGCGTTCATCGCCGGCACCGCGATCCTGACCAAGTTCTACAGCCAGAACGAGAAGGTCAAGTCTCAGATCGAGGCCATGAAGGGCACGTTCGAGGAGCAGACCGGCGAGTTCACTGCTGCGACGGCCAAGCAGGCGCTCGGTGTGATCGGCGACGAGTGGCTGAAGTACGCCAAGGACATCGGCATCTCGATGGAGGATCTGACCCGGGCTGCCGTCGAGGGCGGCCCGGCGCTGGATGCGTTCACGGAGAAGTACGGAGACATCCTCCGCAAGGACAACTCGATCGAGTCCTTCACCGGCCAGATCCGTGACGCCAACAAGGTCGTCGAGAAGTCACAGATCGCGTTCGCCGCGACCAAGGAGGGTGTCGACGGCTACGTGGCCGGGCTCAAGTCGTCCGGCGATGCGGCTGACGGTGCCGCCGCGGCGACGGGCGGCACCATCACCTCGCTGGCGGGCTACCGCGCCGAGATCTCCAAGGTGCGCACCGAGATCCAGAAGCTTGCCGACGCCGAGAAGAAGCGCTCCCTGACCGCAATCCAGAACCAGCGCGACGCGCTCGGCCTGGTGATGACACTGCAGGCCACCCGCAAGGAAGCGGCCGAGGGCGCACGAACGCTCGACATCACCACCGAGGCCGGCCAGCAGAACAAGCAGGCTCTCCTCGAGCTCGCCGACCAGTGGAGCAACTCCACGGCCAAGGTCACCGACGCCAAGGGCGCGTACGGCGAGATGCGCCGCAACTTCATCGACGTGGCGACCCAGATGGGCGCGACGAAGCTCGAGGCGCAGAAGTTGGCCGACGAGCTGCTGAGGGTGCCGCCGACCGCGGCGGTGAAGTTCCAGTCCGAGGGCTTCAAGGAGCGCCTGGCCGAGATCGACAAGCTGAAGGCTGCGCTGCGAGGGATGGAGGTCCGAGTGGACCTGCGCCGCTTCCGCGTCGCGGGCGCTGAGGGCTTCGCGACGGGCGGGCTGATCGGCGGCTTCGGGTCGGGCACCTCCGACTCCAACCTGATCCGGGCCAGCCGCGGTGAGTTCATGCAGCGCAAGGCGGCGGTCGACTACTACGGCGTCGACTTCATGCGTCGGCTCAACGCGCTGCAGCTACCGAAGCTCCCGGGCTACGCGCAGGGCGGCCTGATCGGCGGGGCTCCCGTGCAGCAGTCGGCACCTGTCGACGCGCCCCCGATGTTCGACTTCCGCGGCGCCGTCATCCAGGCCCCGGACCCGCGCGCGTTCCTTACCTACATGCAGCGGCGCGGTGCCCAGTCCGCTCTCGACAACGTGAGGGGTGGCTGATGGTCGCCGTCATCGAGTTGAGCATCGACCGCACGAGCCTGTCGGCGGCGCCGCTCGTTTACACCAACGAGCCGGGCGGCAATGGCTGGCTCGACCCGGACACCGCCGAGCCGATGTTCGCGTTCCGCTATCGGTACGCACCGGACTCGGACCTGCAGCCGGGCTCGGTGCTGCTGGGCGCGGTGCTCGAGCAGTCAACCCTGCCCGCGGTGATCTACCTGCAGGCCGCGTCGACCGCTGCCCTGCGTGTGCTCAAAGACGAGCTGGTCGAGGCGGTCAGCCAGTTCGCGTACGACGTGACGTTGACCATCGACGGCGACGCGCAGACGTTCGCAGCCGATCCGGTGTGGCCGCGCTGGGTGACCGACTCCGGCATGGTCGAGGCGCACCTGGCGCGTACGGCCCTGCAGATCCCCGTCAACCCTCCAGGAGCCTGACGTGCCCCTCATCTCCCCCGATGCCCGCCTGCGTGCCCTGCGCTGCACCCTCGGTCCCGACCGTGCAGCGATCGCCCCGGCTTCGTTCACGGCCCACCTGTTCACGGGCGATCCGATGTCCAGCGGTGTGGAGATCGCGGACGAGACCGAGGTTGACGACGGTCTCGGCGGCACGGTGTTTGTGCCGAACGGGTACGCGCCCGTGGTGGTCGATTCCGACGACTTCGCTGCGACGGCCGACTTTGGCATGACGGTTTCGGTTCAGTTCCCGGACTCGCTTGAGGCGTACCCGGCTGAGGTGACGCATTGGGCGTTGTTTGACCCGGTGGCTGAGGAGTGGTGGGACTCGGGGCCGCTGTTTGAGCCCGAGCAGGTTACGGGTGCGGGTTCTTGGTCTCCGATCGCGGTGACCGTTTTCTATGACGACGACGTGGAGGAATCATGACTATTCGGGTGAGTGCTGCGGCTCGAAACGCGGCCTTGGACGCGATCGTTGACCGTGTTGATGCGGGTGCGGCGGCGGGCACGATCAAGGTCTACACGGGTTCGCAGCCGGCGAACGCTGACACGGCGCTGTCGGGTCAGACGCTGCTGGCGACGCTGACGTGCGCGGACCCGGCGTTCGCGTCGGCCAGCTCGGGCGCCGTGGACATCGACGCGGACCCTGACCTGTCGGCGACTGCTGCGGCAACCGGCACGGCGGCATGGGCCCGGGTGGCGGACTCTGACGGGACGACCGTGTTCGACGGGTCGGTGGGCACGTCGGGAACGGACTTCATCATCAACTCGACGTCGATCACGTCGGGGCAGACGGTGACGCTGACGACCGGCAACGTGTCGTTCCCCGCTTCCTGACCACCGCCTGTCGCTCAACCCCGCCAGCGTGCGGGGTTTTCCTATGCCCGTGAGGTGGTGACTCGTGTCGTTCTCATCTGAGGCCATTGCCCTCGCCCCCGCTTGGTACGGACGCCTCGGTGAGCCCTCGGGCACCACCATGAACGACTCGTCGGGCAACGCCCGGCACGGCACCTACGAGAACTCCGCGATCCTCGGGGCCACCGGACTCCTGGTCGGCGACTCCGACACCGCCATCGCCCCCACGGTCGGCAACGGCATCGGCATCGTCGCGGACGCCGCGTGGATGGACGTCACCGCGATCAGCCTCGTCGCGCTGATCAAGGTGACAGCCGGGTCGACCAACCGCGGCATCATCAGTCGCTTCACCTCAGGCGGCAACGCCTCGTTCCTGC
>DATFFJ010000060.1:0-5992 GCA_035250065.1 Aeromicrobium sp.
AAACCCTCAATGCCGACGAGTGCCTCGATTCGTCGGTTGCCGGCGCCGACCGAACTGTCCGACGTCACGACGACTGTGCCGATTTGTGACGATCGCTCGACGTGGGTGCCACCGCACAGCTCGCGCGACCAAGGCCCGCCGATCTCGACGACGCGCACATCCTCGCCATACGTCTCACCGAACAGCGCCAGCGCGCCGATCTTCTTGGCCTCGGGCAGGGACATCACCTTCGCGCTGACCGGCAGATCCTCACGCAACGCTCGATTGGCGACATGCTCGACGTCGCGCAGCTGCTGCGGCGCCAGCGCGCTGCCCCAGCCGAAGTCGAGGCGCAGGTAGCCGGGCCGGTTGTACGAGCCGGACTGCAAGGCAGTCGGGCCCAGCACCTCGCGGAGTGCCGCGTGGACGACATGCGTGCCGGAGTGCGCCTGACGGGCACCGGTGCGCCATTCGGGGTCAACCTCGGCAGACACGGTCCGATCGAGCGTCAGTTCGCCGTCCAGCACCCGGATCTGGTGGACGACCAAGCCCTTGATGGGGCGCTGGACGTCCAACACTTCGGCGCGCCCGCCATCCCACGTGATGGTGCCGGCATCGGCGTGCTGGCCACCGGACTCTGCGTAGAACGGGGTGCGGTCCAGGATGACCTCCCCCACGGTGCCGGCGCCGATCGCCGGAGTGGCCTCGCCGCCGGACAGCAGCGCCAGGACGCGTGACTCGGTGTGCAGCGTCGTGTAGGCCTGCCAGTCGGTCGGGCCGTGGACGTCGAGGGCGTCGCGGTAGACCGACGTGTCGGCGTGGTGGCCCTTCTTGGACTTGGCGTCGGCCTTGGCCCGCGCGCGTTGCTCGGCCATGAGGGCACGGAAGCCTTCGACGTCCACGCTGAGACCCTGTTCGGCAGCCATCTCCAAGGTGAGGTCGATCGGGAATCCATACGTGTCGTGGAGCGCGAAGGCGTCGGAACCCGGCAGTTGCGCAGCGCCCGAGCTCTTGGCCTGGCCGGCTGCGGTGTCGAAGATGACCGTTCCCTTCGCCAGCGTCTGGCGGAAGGCGTCCTCCTCGGCGTACGCGATCTGGCTGATGCGCGCGAAGTCCGTCTCCAGTTCGGGGTACGACTCCTTCATCTGGTCCAGGCTCACCGGGAACAGCGCGGGAAGTGCCGGGTCTTCATAGCCGAGCAAGCGCAGCGAGCGCACGGCCCGGCGCAGCAACCGGCGCAGGACGTAGCCCCGAGCCTCGTTGCCGGGGGTCACGCCGTCGCCGATGAGCATCAGTCCGCTGCGCACGTGGTCGGCGATCACCCGGAATCGGACGTCGTCGTCGTGGTTCTCGCCGTAGGTCTTGCCGGTGAGCTCGGAGGCCTTGGTGATGACCGGAAGGACCTCGTCGATCTCGTACATGTTCTGCTTGCCCTGCAGCAGGTACGCGACGCGCTCCAGACCCATGCCGGTGTCGATGTTCTGTGTGGGCAGCGGACCGCGCACATCGAAGTCGTCTTTGGCCCGGACGGCCGTGAGCTCCTCCTGCATGAACACCAGGTTCCAGATCTCCAGGAATCGGTCCTCGTCGACGACCGGGCCACCGTCGGGGCCGAACTCGGGGCCGCGGTCGATGTAGATCTCACTGCACGGGCCTCCGGGCCCGGGCACACCCATGTGCCAGTAGTTGTCGAGCAGGCCGCGGCCCTGGATGCGCTCATCCGGCAGGCCTGCCACCTCGCGCCACAGGGCCCGAGCCTCGTCGTCGGTGTCGAGGACGGTGACCCAGACCTTCTCGCCGTCGAAACCGAACCCTCCGGTCTCCACTGAGCCCGTCACGAGGTCCCACGCGTACTTGATGGCGTCTTCCTTGAAGTAGTCGCCGAAGGAGAAGTTGCCGTTCATCTGGAAGAAGGTGCCGTGTCGGGTCGTCTTGCCGACCTCGTCGATGTCCAGCGTGCGTACACACTTCTGCACGCTCGTGGCGCGCGAGAACGGCGGCGTCTCCTGGCCGAGGAAGTAGGGCTTGAACGGCACCATGCCGGCATTGACGAACAGCAGGTTCGGGTCGTCGAACAGCAGTGGCGCGGACGGCACCACCGTATGGCCGGCGTCTTCGAAGTGGGCGAGGAAACGTCGGCGAATCTCGGCGGTCTTCATCCGGTTTGTTCCTCGACGTCGGGCAGGAGTTCTCGGCGAATGGCGTCCGTATCGAGCCTGCGGACGACCGCATCCTCTCGTTCGCGCATGCCGTCACGCAGGTCGGCGCTGAACGCTCGCCATCCGACGCCGAGCGCGGCGGCCTGGTCAATGATGCCCGGTCCGGAAAGCCGGTATGCGGCCTTGCGGGCCTTGACCGTGCCATAGGCGCCTGCGGCAGCGCCGACGACAAACCACGCAGCGCGGCCCATCATGAGCCGACCATCCGGTCGGTGAGAGTAAGCGGTTTCGATTCAAGAAGATGCTGATGCAAGCGATCAGTGCTCGGAGCGGAGGTCGGGTGGGTCATGCGAATGGCCTGACGTCCGGCCCGCATGCGCTCGCGACGACGGTGGCGGTACTCGCGGCGCATGAGCGCGACGATCCGATCGCGGTTCTCTGCCCGCAGCGCGCGAGCGAGGCCATGGGCGAAGACGCTCAGGCGCACGCCCGGACGTCCGAGTGCCGTGCGCACGACCTGCGCCTGAGTCGGCGGGACGACGACCCGGCCATGGACCACCCTGGGCTCGAGTTCTGGCACCGGTGGTCTCGATACTGCGGTGCTCTCCGGGCTCGGCAACTCGACCCCGTCATCGCCACGGTGATCGAGTAGGGCGACTGCATCGCCCGTATCGAGATCACGCAGGGCCTTCAGTTCACGGGCGGCACGGACGGCGACGAAGGCAGCGAACAGCGCAACCAGCGCGACGAGCGCTGTCGCCACCAGCAGGATCGCCTCTACCGTCATGCGGTGACTCTATAGCCACCCAGTCACCGTCCGGTCAGAAGACCGGCCGTCCCCCGGTCACACCCAAGACGGTGCCCGACACGTACGACGCATCGCTTTCAGAGGCGAGGAAGACGAAGGCAGGAGCCACCTCGGCGGGCTGGCCTGCACGTCCCAGTGGCGTGTTCTGCCCGAAGT
This sequence comes from Aeromicrobium sp., assembly GCA_035250065.1. Lineage (GTDB taxonomy): Bacteria > Actinomycetota > Actinomycetes > Propionibacteriales > Nocardioidaceae > Aeromicrobium. The sequence continues at coordinate 3,103 of DATFFJ010000060.1, forward strand.
GTTGAACCTTCTCCGAGGTCTGGGTGGCCGGTTGGAGTGGCGTCCAGATGGGCCCGGGCGCAATCGCGTTCACCCGGATGCCGTCTGGGCCGAGATCAGCGGCCAGGTTGACCGTGAAGTTCGTGATGGCCGCCTTCGTCGAGGCGTAGTCCAGCAGCGACGTGGAGGGCTCATACGCCTGGATGGACGCGTTGTTGATGATGCAGCCACGCGAGCGGCGGAGATGGGGCACCGCAGCCCGCGTCAGCCAGAACAGCGCGTAGAGATTGGTCTTGAACACACGGTCGAGCCGGTCATCGTCGATGTCGACGATGTCCTGGTCGCGCGCCCACTGGAATCCGGCGTTGTTGACCAAGATGTCGAGCTGCCCGAACTCGTCGATCGCGCGTCGCACGGTGGCATCGCAGGTCTCGCGGTCACGGAGATCTGCTTCGATCACCAGCGGCTTGCCATCGGCGTCAACGATCAAGCCCGACGTCACCTGCGCGTCGTCGACCTCCTCGGGGAGGTGGGTAAAGGCGACCTTGGCGCCTTCACGGGCGTAGGCGAGCGCCGCGGCACGCCCAATGCCGGAGTCGCCGCCGGTGATCAGTGCCACTTTGCCGTCCAGCCGCCCGTGGCCGACATAGGACTCTTCACCGTGGTCGGGTCGCGGCTGCATGATCTCGGTCAGGCCCGGTGGATCTTGTTGCTGTGGCGGGAATGCGGTGTCCATACCCGTGGAGTTCCCGATTGCGCCGCCAACATGCGGGTGGACGGACGTCAGCGGTCGCGCAGGATCTTGCGGATGCGTTCGAGGCGCTCGGCAATGGCCGCTTCGGCCCCGTGTTGGCTCGGTTCGTAATAGGTCGCCCCGTCGACGTCGTCGGGGGCGAACTGCTGCGGGACGATGCCGCGGGGGTCGTCGTGGGCGTACTTGTAGTCGTGACCGTGTCCGAGCTTCTTGGCCCCGGCGTAGTGCGCGTCGCGCAGGGCCGGCGGGACGGCTCCGATCTTGCCCGCGCGCACGTCCGCCTGGGCAGCGCCGATCGCACGGGTGACCGCGTTGGACTTGGGTGCCGTCGCCAGCGCGACGACCGCGTGGGCCAGCGTGAGTTGTGCCTCGGGGAACCCGATGAGCGCCACCGCCTGGGCCGCGGCAACCGCCGTGGGCAGGGCCGTCGGGTCGGCAAGCCCAATGTCCTCGCTGGCCAGGATCATCAGGCGCCGAGCGATGAAACGCGGATCTTCGCCGGCCTCGATCATGCGGGCCAGGTAGTGGAGGGCGGCATCGACATCGGAGCCGCGAATGGACTTGATGAATGCGCTGATGACGTCGTAGTGCTGGTCACCCTGCCGGTCGTAGCGGACAGCCGCGCGATCGACGGCCAGCGCCGCATCGTCGACGGTGATCTCGGTGCGGCCATGCGCCTTGGCGGTGCCGGCCGACGCCTCCAGGTAGGTCAGGATGCGCCGGCCATCGCCGCCGGCCAGCCGGACGAGGTGGGCTTCTGCCTCGTCAGTGAGAGTGAACTCGCCGTTGAGGCCGCGTTCGTCCGTCAGGGCTCGCCGCAGGATCTCGGTGATGTCGTCGTCGGTCAGGCTTTCGAGCGTCAGCAGCAGCGACCGACTGAGCAGCGGCGAGATGACACTGAAGTGCGGGTTCTCGGTGGTGGCAGCCACGAGGGTGACCCAGCGGTTCTCGACACCGGGCAGAAGCGCGTCCTGCTGGGCCTTGCTGAACCGGTGCACCTCGTCGATGAACAACACCGTTTCTACGCCGTTGGCCAGGGCCCGTCGGGCCCCGGCGATGACGTCGCGGACCTCCTTGACGCCTGCCGCGACGGCCGAGATCTCAACGAAGCGACGATTCGTTGTCGTGCTGATCAGGGACGCGAGTGTGGTCTTTCCGGTGCCGGGTGGTCCCCAGAGCATCAGCGTGAGGGGTTGCTGGCCTTCGATGAGCTGCCGCAACGGTGAGCCCGGCGCGACGAGGTGCTGCTGCCCGACCAGCTCGTCAAGGGTGCGCGGGCGCATGCGGACCGCGAGCGGAGCGTTGGCATGGTCGGCGTCGGCGAGGGAGCCGCCACCCACTTGGGGTGCGACGGGTCGCGAGTCAGGCACGTCGAACAGGGCGCCTTCGTCGGTCATGAAGTCACCCTAGTTCGGCGGAACGACAGGGTGGCCCCGCTGGGGACTACTCCTCCGGCACTGCGTCGACGCCGGCTTCCTTGCGCTGTTGGGCCGTGATCGGCGCGGGGGCAGCGGTGAGCGGGTCGAAGCCGCCGCCTGACTTGGGGAAGGCGATGACGTCACGGATGGAATCGGCGCCAGCCAGCAAGGCCGTGATGCGGTCCCAGCCAAAGGCGATCCCGCCGTGCGGTGGCGGACCGTACTTGAACGCCTCGAGCAGGAAGCCGAACTTCTCCTGCGCCTCCGCCTCGTCGATCCCCATGATCGCGAAGACGCGCTTCTGGACATCCTCGCGGTGGATACGGATGGACCCTCCGCCGATCTCATTGCCGTTGCAGACGATGTCGTACGCCCAGGCGAGCGCGTTTCCGGGATCGGCGTCGAAGGTGTCGACGTCCTGCGGCGAGGTGAAGGCATGGTGCACAGCCGTCCACGCGCCGGACCCGACGGCAACATCGCCGGCGGCGGTCGCCTCGTCGGCTGGCTCGAACAAGGGAGCGTCGACGACCCACACGAACGACCACGCCGACTCGTCGAGCAGCCCGACGCGCCGGCCGATCTCGAGTCGGGCGGCCCCCAACAGAGCACGCGAGGTCTTGACCGGGCCGGCGGCAAAGAACACGCAGTCGCCGGCCTTGGCGCCGACGTGGGCGGCGAGACCCGCGCGTTCGGCCTCGGACAGGTTCTTCGCGACCGGGCCGCCCAACTCGCCGTCCTC